>NZ_PNCT01000070.1:0-38988 GCF_005887365.1 Pseudoalteromonas sp. S3785
CAACACGCCCTAGGCAATAAATGCGCTATTTAGTTGCTCTCGCCAATTGTTCCTGTATTGCGCGAGCTTCTGCATCCATGCAGCCGAAATGAAAATTTTTTAACGCAGGAAGCGGTACGTTTAGCCCCGCAAAATGGTTAAATATTATTGCACATTGGTATTACATATACGTATCTTGATGAATACGCACAAACAGCTTAGTGCCTATTTTAGAGTAATCTACTTTGTATTCACGTCCATCAAGCGCCTGAATAAACAATAGCTGTTTTTCTTCGCCAAAAATATCTGCGCTACTTATATTAACAATTTCAAGGTAGCGCTCTTTGGCATCTCGCCGGTTTTTAGGTAGGTCCTCTTTAAACGGCTCTAAACCATTTTGAGTTACCTTTATACGTGGGTGCTGCTCTGCATTTACAATGACTAGATCAAGCTTTTTATCTTTATGGATGATGGTATTGCGACCACTTTTAATAAAAGATCTTTCTTGGCTCATTATTTTTCCTACTATCGCATTTAGTGTCCAACTTGCGATGCTATAAACCGTTCAGGTGCGCGTTTCCATTTATTTAAGTCGGCACTAAACGACCAAATATCTGTCTCTAATACACTTGCGGGTAACAGTAAATTATACCCCGTTAACAACTCAAGGTGCTTCGCTCTGTTAGCAAACATAGCTATGAGTCCAGTATAGCTAAATCCTTTAGGTGAAGTGTATTGTGTCTCTTCTATTAACCATTCTGATGGGCAATTGCCATTTTTGCAATGTTTTTGAACAGCTTGCATAAATAAATTACGTTGTTCTATCAGTAGTTTTCCGGCGATACGGGGATGTATAGCGCTTAAAAATTCGTCCATATCATTGAGTTTTAAACCCACTGCGTTTAATTCAAGGTATTCAGGGCCGTCAGCCACCTTAGGAATACCGCTGTGGTGCAGGTTACTAACATTTAACTGCCACTGACCATACTTATGCTGATACACAAGTAAGGACTCACTAAGTAGTAAACTATAATACGGCTCCTGTGTTTTTAAAAAACCAATAAAGATAGCCGCTAGACACATACTGACTAAAAATATTTCTATTAAGCTAATTTCACCCGGGCGCAATAAATTAAACAGCATAATAAATACTAAACCTATGCTGCCGACAGAAAGTACTTCAATGCCATTACGTGAGCCTTGCGCTCTGTATTTTTTTAATGAATTTTGCTTAGCCATATTGGTAAAAAGCCATATAGAATAAAAACATAACAATACCCCAGAGTATTATTTTTCTGATTGTTAAACAGGTTTTACACTGTGCTTGTGGCTTCATTGTTTTATCATAATTTTAGCGTTAAATGGGAACAAGTAATTAGTCTCATAAATTTTTACGCCTAACGCACAAATTTATGAGACACATAACCGCCTTTCCACGGTCTTATTTCGTACAATACTTACAATTTATTTTCAGGTATGAAAACGATGTACTCAAAACAGTCAGGTAAAGCCCTTTTTCCATTTCTAATTTCGCTTCTTGTTATTTTAAGTGTGTACCTATATTTACCATCTAGCCATGGTGAACAATCTAATTCAAGTAATAAGGCAACAAGAGTTAGCGCTCATACGGTATCGTCTCAAGAAAACACCGTTATGATTGAAGCCATAGGCAGTGCACGTGCAAATCAAGCTATTTATATTAAAAGCGCACAAAGCGATTATGTCACCCACATTTATTTTGAAGATGGTGACTTAGTTAGTAAAGGCCAACGCCTTGTGCAGCTGCAAAATCAGCAAGAACAATACGCTGTAAAAGAGCTAAGCATTAACTTAAAAGAAGAAAAACGTCAGTTAAGCCGCCTTACCGAGCTTTCTCGCACACAATCTACCGCTAAATCATTATTAGAAGAGCAGCTTTCTCGCGTAGATGCCACGCAAGCCCAACTAGAAAGCGCTAAAACCAAACTTGATGAAATGCTAATTACTGCGCCGTTTTCTGGCTTATTAGGCAAACGAGAAATATCGGTTGGTGCTTATGTAAGTAGCGATACAATTATTACTACGCTTGATGATATTAGTATTATAAAAGTTGACTTTAAAGTTCCTGAAAAATATTTATCTCAACTTAGCCTTGGCATGAAAGTACATACCCAAAATGACGCCTACCCAGGTAACACCTTTACCGGCAAAGTTACTCATATAAGTTCCCGTATTGATTCGGTTACCCGCAGTGTTGAAGTAACCGCAAGCTTTGCTAATAAATCAGGATTACTGCGACCTGGCATGCTTTTAAATACCGCCCTTGAACTCAGTAGTAATCAGGCGCTTATGGTGCCAGAGAAAGCCGTGATCCCACTGCAAGATAAACACTATGTGTACCAAGTAAAAGAAGGCATTGCCAATAAGGTAGAAGTGCATGTTGCTGGCAGAAATAACGGGTGGGTAGCAATTGATGAAGGCCTTAGCGATGGTGTGCAAGTAATTACCGAAGGCATTATAAAAATTCGCCCTGGTAGCAAAGTAAGTGTTGAGGGTTAATCGGTGAAAATTACAGATACGAGTGTCAAACGCCCTGTTTTTGCCATAGTAATTAACTTACTACTGCTTACATTTGGGTTGGTAGCCTTTTCGATGCTACCACTTAGAGAATACCCTGATATTGAAACCCCTATTGTCAGTATTAGTACTGACTATACCGGTGCGTCGGCAGAAATAGTCGAGACAAAAATAACGCAAATATTAGAAAACCGGATATCGGGCATTGAAGGTATTAAAAGTATTAATTCTTCAAGTAGAAACGGGCGCTCTAATATTGTTATCGAATTTGATATTAGCCGTGATATTGATGCAGCCTCAAACGATGTACGAGAGCGAGTTGCGCGTGCACTAGATAACCTACCAGAGCAAGTACGCCCGCCAGAGGTCTCTAAGTCAAACAGCGACGAAAGCCCGATTGCTTGGTTTGTACTCAACAGTGAAACTATGAACTCGTTGCAATTGAGCGATTATGCACAACGCTTTATTGTCGACCGATTAGCCGTTGTAGATGGTGTATCAAATGTCCGTATTGGCGGTGAGCGTCAATACGCCATGAAAATTTGGTTAAACCGCCAAGCCATGGCTGCACGTGGTATCACTTCAAGCGATATCGAAAATACCCTGCGCAGTGAAAACGTAGAACTACCAGCAGGTGAAATTGAATCTATCGACCGCGACTTTACCGTACGTACAGCGCGTAGCTATAAAGATCAACGTGATTTTCAAAACTTAGTTATTAAACGCGGTGAAGATGGCTATCTTGTACGCTTAGGTGAAGTGGCTGACGTACAGTTAGAAGCCGCCGACGATGAAAGCCTGTTCCGTGGTAACGGCCGTAACATGATTGGTCTTGGCATCGTAAAGCAAGCTAAAGCAAACACGTTAACGGTGGTAGATAACGCGCGCAGTGAGCTTGAAAAAATAAAACGTAACCTGCCAGAGGGCACCACTATTCAAGATAGCTACGACTCGTCTGTTTTTATTAAAGAGTCAATTAGCGAGGTTTACAGTACGCTTGCCATTTCTATGGGATTAGTGGTGTTAATCATTTTTATCTTTTTAGGCAATATTCGCGCTACACTTATCCCTGCCGTTACAGTGCCCGTTGCCCTTGTTGGCAGCTTTATGTTTTTGCTTGCAATGGGGTACTCAATCAACTTATTAACCCTGCTTGCATTAGTGCTAGCGATAGGCCTAGTTGTAGATGACGCCATTGTAATGCTTGAAAATATTCACCGTCGGATTGAGCTTGGCGAGCCTCCCCTATTAGCCGCCTTTAGAGGTGCCCGTGAAGTAGGTTTTGCAATTATTGCGACAACGCTTGTGCTTATTTCGGTGTTTGTACCTTTAGTATTTATGGATGGGCGAATTGGCGCCTTGTTTACAGAGTTTGCAATGGCTGTAAGCGCCGCGGTGTTTTTCTCTAGTATTACGGCCCTTACGCTTTCGCCTGCGCTATGCTCTAAAGTTTTAAAAGCGTCAGAAAAAGAAAGTAAATTTAGCCAATGGATGGACCGCGTTTTTAGCAAAATTGAAAACAGTTACCGCCAATCGCTCACCTCAAACATGACCAAAAAATGGGGGCTTATGGTAAGCCTTGTGCTAGCTGGTTTTGTGAGCTATTCATTGTTTTTACAAGTCCCCTCAGAACTAACGCCAAAAGAAGACCGTGGCACCTTTTTTATTATGATGAGTGGCCCTGAAGGCGCAAGTTATGAAAATAATGCTGCTAATATGGCAAAAATAGAAGAGCGCCTGCTTCCTTACTCTGAGGCTGGGGAATTGAGCCGTGTGCTAGTGCGTGTTCCTGGTTGGGGCGGCAGTGGCGGTGTAGCCATTGTAGGTATGGCCGATTGGGATAAACGCAAGCGCTCTACCTGGGAAGTAATGGATGAAATAAGCGCTAAAATGACCGAGGTAACAGACGTGCGTGCCTTTGCTATTATGCGCCGTGGTATTGGCGGTGGTGGCTCTTCTCGTCCTATTGAGTTTGTACTGCAAGGTAACGATTACGAGCAGCTTGCTGATTGGCGCGACCGCATTATAGAGCGCGCAGAAAAGAACCCTGGCTTGGTAAGAATCGATCATGACTACAAAGAAACCTTTCCACAGTTTTTGGTCAGCATAGATAAAAACAAAGCCGCTGATTTAGGTGTATCGGTATCAGATGTAGGCACAACCCTTGAAACCATGTTAGGTCAGCGCCGCGTAACCACCTTTATTGACCGCGGTGAAGAATACGATGTAATTTTAAAAGGCACGAAGCAAGACTTTACAAACCCTACAGATATTTCAAATATTTACCTTAAGTCGCGCAGCGGTGAGCTTGTTCCGCTAGATAGCCTAATTAGCTTAAAAGAAGAAGCAACAGCATCACGCTTAAATCGTTATAACCGTATGCGTGCTATTACACTTAGCGCTAACCTTGCAGAGGGCTATACGCTTGAACAAGCACTTAACTTTTTAAACAAAGTAGCTGCTGAGGAAAACGACATTGACGGCGCAGTAGATTACAAAGGTGAATCGCAGTTATTTTACGAAGGCGCATCAGCTATGACCTATGTGTTTGTGCTTGCACTGACTGTGACCTTTTTAGTTTTAGCGGCGCAATTTGAAAGCTTTATCCACCCGTTTGTAATTATGCTTACGGTCCCCCTTGGCTTAATGGGCGCTATGTTTGGCCTATGGGCCACAGGTCTTACACTCAATATTTACAGTCAAATTGGTATTGTAATGCTGATAGGATTAAGCGCTAAAAATGGTATTTTAATAGTCGAATTTACCAACCAACTGCGCGATAAGGGCGTTGAATTTAGCGAGGCTATTTTGCAAGCGGCCACTCAACGCCTGCGCCCAATAATAATGACCTCTCTGACCACAGTAATGAGCGCGGTGCCTTTAGTATTAGCATCAGGCCCAGGCGCAGAAAGTCGCATGGTAATTGGTGTGGTGGTATTTACAGGCGTTATAGTATCAACATTACTAACACTGTATGTTGTCCCTACAGCGTATTATGCCCTAGCTCGCAACACACAATCGCCCGAGTTTTTGCAGCAAAAATTAAATAAGCAAGCCGACTCTCACCCGTTAAAAGACAGCGAAGAAACTTAACTGAGCTTAGACTGCGCCGTAACTTGCTGTTGCGGCGTAATCAATTTATGCTCGCTGTAATACTGCAACATACATAATTAGGACAACTTATGAGCACATCAACACAACTAGCAACATTTGGTGGAGGCTGTTTTTGGTGTATAGACGCCGCATTCAGGCGTGTAAAGGGTGTACTAAATGTCAGCTCAGGTTACACTGGCGGCAATACCGACAACCCCACATATAAATCGGTTTGCTCAGGTACAACAGGTCATGCTGAGGTTGTTCAACTGGAGTTTGACAGCGATGTAGTGAGCTTTGAAACCCTGCTTAGCATGTTTTTTACCTTACACGATGCCACGCAATTAAATCGCCAAGGTAACGATATTGGCACACAGTATAGAAGTGTTGTTTATTACCACAACGATGCACAATTAAAGCAAACCAATGAGATGATAGCCCAACTACAAAATCATATTAGCGAACCAATAGTGACAGAGGTTAGCCCTGCTACAACGTATTACCCTGCAGAGCATTATCATCAAGATTACTACAACGAAAACCCACAGCAAGGTTACTGCAGTATTTTAATAGCACCTAAATTACACAAGTTTGAAACTGTATTTAAAGCGTTTTTAGCTGACTAGCTAATTTGCGTTGTTAAATTGATTCTAAACACACATTAAAAAGCCCGATATAAATCGGGCTTTTGTATATTAAATAACGCCATTAAAACTGATAGCTTGCACCTGCAAAAAAGCGACGTTCTGGGGTGTTATAGTAGTAGACTTCACCGCTTGTAAAGTCAGCTCTTGAGTCAACCACATTGTAATCTCTGTCAAATAAGTTCTCTACACGAAGCGACAACTCAATACTATCGTTTACCTGATAGTTGCCCGCTATGTTCCAAAGTGTATACGATCCTAGGCGCGTTATAGCCCCCTCGCGATCACTGCGGTATTGCACATCAATGCGAGCATCAAAAGCTCCAAACTGCTTTGCGATTTCCCAATTAACAGTGCGCTTGGCAACGTTGCGTAGCTCATCGCCGGTTTCTTTATTTTCAGCACTTAAGTACGCAAAATTAAAGTGGCTATCAAACCCAAAAATTTGCTGAGCAAGGCTAAACTCAACCCCTTCATAGCGAGCTTCGTTTATATTAGCTAATGCAAAGTTTGCATCGTAATCAATTTTATCTTCGATATCGTTTCTAAAAATTGCAAAATCGACTTGTGCACTGTCAAAATTAACATTAACACCAAGTTCGCGGTTTGTTGATTTTTCAGGTTGCAGGTCCGGATTACCAAAATTTGGGTAGTATAAATCGTTAAACGTAGGTGCTTTAAAACCCGTGCTTTGACTAATTCTAAATGTTGAATTTTCAGATAAATGATAACCGGCCGCCGCGGTATAAGTTGTTTCATCGCCAAACTGTTCATCGTCGTCTTGGCGAAGAGTTAAATTGGCAAGCACAGTATCGGTGTCGTAGTAAGCCCCAACAAACACAGCTAATACATCGCGGCTATCCTCATCAAAAGCTTGAGAACTGTGCGATACATCATCCTTATACCAATTAACGCCGCCGCTAATATTAAGCGTATTAGTTAAACGGTATTGGCCGTTGTAATCTACTTGCGAACGTTTAGTAATAAACGTACTGGTTGTTGGCCCACCTGTAGAAAAATCGACATACGTGCTGTTAGAATCATCCGTTGCAAAAGCAACCTCAAGAGCATGAGATTGGTTAGTGTAGTTTTTGCTCCACTGCGCCGACAACTGATAGTTTTTAAAGTCCCCTCTTTCAACTGTGCTCGTAGCAGGGCTAAAGCTGCTATCATAATCTGCGTAACCTTCGCTGTACTGACCTAGTAGCTTAAAATTACCATAGTGAGCATCAACATAATTGACTTTAAAACCTAGGTTCTTATTTTCGTAACCATCGTCATCTGGGGCAACACCTTGCAGCGCGTCAAAGCCATCTGTTTTTTCAAAACCGGCGTTAAAAGCGCTAGTCACATCAGCCGATTTAACAGAGCCCGCAAGCTGGTAGTTTTGATAGGCATTAGAGCCAAATGTGGCATCAAGCGAGATATTGCTCGCTTCGCGCGTTATTATATTAATAACACCAGCTAAGGCGTCTGAGCCATAAACAGCGGCACGCGATCCTTTTATGATCTCGATTCGCTCAATACTATTTAGCGGCACATTACTTAGTGCTTTTTGGCCAAGTGTGGCTGAGCCCGTGCGAACGCCATCAATTAAAATTAACGTATCGCCAGAACCTGTACCACGTAAAGATACGCCCGACGTTTGGCCAAAGCCCCCATTAGGATTAATTTGAAAACCCACTTGTGTGCTTAGTAAGGTTGGTAAATCGCGTACATTACTTTTGTCTATTTGTTCTCGACTGATAACATTAACGCTTGCTAAAACATTATTTATTGATTGTTCAAATTTATTAGCGGTTACAGTGATTTTTTCAATTGGATTTTCTGAAGCAAAGGCAGAAAAAGACAACGCAGCCGAGATAGCAACGCCAAGAGTTGTTTTATTTAGCATGATGTTCCTTATCTTTGCCCACCGCAAAGATTTAAGTAAGTAAGATTACTTCAAGGCCGGTCTCCGGACTCAGTAAACACATAAATGCGTTAATACTTTACCGTTGCGGGGGCAGTGTTGGGATTGCTTTTGTCATAAAGGCTCACCAACTTCCCGATTATCTTGCTGTTAGTTTTAATACTTTAAACCCTGTATTTAGCAACCAGCAAGCACCTTGAAAATAGGCGGTTATTGTGAGCAGTTTGTTTACAAATGTCAACGGACGTCTATATAGCTAAAAATTAAATTAATTGTTTTGTGTAAAGCTAGAGGTTATGCCGTATGAGCTTAAAAGCGCGGTGATTTTTGGTTTTATTTCGGGCGCATTTAAAAGCTTATCCATTTGTTTTACCGAAATTTTACTGCGCGAAGGGTTAACTAAAAAGTGAGTATCGTATATAGCATCTGGTGTATTGCTCCTATAAAGTAGGTCCATATTAAAAATGTTATTCTTTTTAAAATATTGATAAGCAATATTGTTTATAACCCCTACATCTGCTCGCTTTAATAGCAGCATTTTTACAACGTTAAACTCATCAATTGTTAAACTAACTTGGTGTTCTTCACTTAAATATTGTGCATCAGTTTTAAAATCAGCAAAACGATAGGAATACCCCAATACCCCCGCTTTTGTTAAAGCATGTAAGTCATCGAAATAGCTTTGCTTTTGGGCGTTCTGTGCTAACGTATACAGCTCATTTTTAGCAATAACATAAAAGCTCGTTTCCTGTAAGGCGCTTCTTGATCCCTCGGGCACCCATTGCTTAGCCATTAAAAACAACACATCAAACTCACCCCACTCCACCCACTTTTTGAGCCTTTTTACAGGCAAAGAGTTAAGCGTAAATTTATAGTCATTTTGAGAATCATTGAGTATTTTAATAAACTCTGGAGCTACTCCTTGCTCTTTTTCAGCATTAATAATAATTGGAAAGTAACCGTCCTCTACCAACACATCTACATTTATTGGCTTAGCATAACTAAACTTACTGCACACAATAATAATTATAAAAATAAAAAACTTAAGCATTTAAGGCCTTTAACAGTCACTATTAAGTAATATTGATATTAAGAATAGCCTAATATACGCAACTGCGTACTAAGCAGGTTTAATAATGCATTTAAATAATGTTCAAAGAGTATGGAAGCACAGTAGTGTGATTTTACGCAGGTAAAAGGGGTTTAGGGTTGCGAGTAAATAAAGGCTGTAATTAGGACGGGGTAAAATGTGTGGCTATTACATTTAATAACCACACATTTAAATTTTCACTTTAAAATACTAATGGCAGGACTTAGCTAATCAATCGCGAAAGTTTTTAAACTGGAAAGGCTGACCTAAATCTGCAGTACGAACGACTTGCATAGCGGCTTGTAAATCGTCACGCTTTTTACCCGTTACACGTACTTCTTCACCTTGAATAGCAGCTTGTACTTTTACTTTTGAGTCTTTAATGGCTTTAACTACTTTTTTAGCCATGTCTTTTTCGATGCCTTGTTTAAGTACAACATTACGAAACACATTTTTGCCAGCACGAGTAATATCTTGCAAATCTAAGCTTGCCACGTCCATACCTCGTTTAGAAATTTTAGCGGCTAAAATATCAAACAATTGCATTACCTGTTGATCAGCCTCTGCTTTTAACTTAATTGTTTTATCATTTAACTCAATTGATGCATCCACACCTCTAAAGTCAAAGCGCGTTTCAAGCTCACGGTTGGCATTATCTACTGCATTTTTAGCTTCGTTCATTTCTACTTCTGATACGATATCAAATGAAGGCATTGGGTTCTCCTAACTATTAAATCTAAATTTATGCGCAGATTATAACGCTAAAATTATAAATCTTTACATTTTTCTGCCAGTTGTTCAGGTGCGATACTAATTTAGTTTGATATACTGCAGCCTCTTTTTTAAGCGGTTTTAGGATTTATCGTGACAAGGCGTGTTTACCAAGCAGTTTTTTTGATTAGTATTGTGGTGTTTACCCTCTTATTTGCCAAAGAAATAAAAGGCGGCGTTACGAACTTATTTCCACATGTTGATAAAGTTGCCCACTTTGGGATATTTTTTATACTCGCCATCATTATGGATAAAGCCTTCAAATTACCGCTGTACACGCAAATACTCCTGCTTGCGGGCTACGGTGCAGCAATAGAAATAATGCAAGATGCGCTTCCTTACAGACAAGCCTCGTTAGGTGATTTTGTTGCTGATTTTGCTGGTGCGGCCACGTACTTTTTACTAAGAAGCATTTTTACTCCTCGAAAAAAGAACCCTTATGGCTAATATTCTTATTATTGGCGACGGCGCTATTGGTTTATTGCTGAGCCATTTTTTATCTAAAGCTCATAACGTCCATGTTTTAACACGTAAAGCTACTACAAATACGCGTTTTTATTGCAAAGCAAAACAGCCTTCGCAAAAAATTGATGCACGGTTCATTACACTCACACAAATGAGTGAACAGCCCGTGTTTGATATTGTTATTTTTGCTGTAAAAGCTTTTCAGGTGCAATCGGCGTTTACGAAAGTAAAACCCTTTTTATCGTCAAATAGTGTATTAATTTTGTCGCACAACGGTATGGGGAATGTTGAGACGCTCAATGAGCAACTTGATAAGCAACACGCGTTGTATTTTTTAACCACCAGTATGGCTGGTTTTAAAACAAACGACTTTATAGTACAGCACACCGGTGAAGGTAAAAGCATATTAGGTGCTTGTAACCCATGCGCGCACAGTTACCGCCAAGCAATGTGCGAGCAATTGCAAAACGTACCACTGCTAAGCTACTGTACTAATATTGAGCAGCTACGGTTTGAAAAACTATTAGTAAACATTGCTATTAACCCATTAAGCGCACTGTATGATATTAAAAATGGTCAGTTACGTGCTCCTTATTTTAATAGCATTATTTTTAACTTATTAACTGAAGCATGCCAAGTAGCTCATGCTTTAAAGCTTGATATAAAACTGGCCGATGCCCTTAACAACGCTTACAACGTAATGATGCTAACCGCTGAAAACTACTCTTCAATGCATCAAGACGTAGCACACAACCGGCAAACCGAAATAGACGCCATTTGTGGCTACATTAGCCAACAAGGTAAGCGATTAAATATCAGTACTCCGCTAAACGATGCCCTACTCGCTAAAATTCAGGCAAAAAAAAGCGTGGTATAAGCCACGCTCTAAATTACGTTTAACCTTTACGGGCGGTAAACTTTTACACCCGTAAAGCCTGCTTCGTGAAGAATAAGTGCCTGTAACTGGCTCATAACCCCTCTTTCACAATACAGGTAATAGTCTTTATCTTTTGGTAAGTCACCAAACTTAGTCGCTAAGCGGAAAAACGGTAAGTGCACTACATCTATGCCGTCAATCTCAAGTGGCGCTGCATCTTCTTCCTCTGGTGAGCGAATATCAACAACCACTGCACCCGCTGGTAAATCTACAACCGACTCAGCTTCTTTAAGTTCTTGCTTAGCCTCTACGTCAATGTCGCGCACATCCATAATACGCGCGTTTTCAACAACAGTATTGAGCACATCAAAGTCAAACTTTTCTTCTTCGGCTTTAATAACGTCAATTTTAGCTTTCACCGTTGGCTTTTTAGATATTACGCCGCAGTATTCAGGCATGGTTTCGGCCATTTCTGCGGTGCCGATTTTACGGGCAATATTAATAATTTCTTGCTTATCGTGCTGAATAAGCGGGCGCAAAATAAGGGTTTCTGTCACGCGGTCAATCACACTTAAATTAGCTAAAGTTTGGCTAGAAACCTGACCAATACTTTCACCGGTTACAAGTGCTTGAATATTTAATTTTTCAGCAACTTGGCTACCAGCACGCATCATCATACGTTTTAGTACAACACCCATTTGGCTGTTTTCAACGTTTTCTAGAATCTCCGCAACAACGGGTTCAAAATCAACCGTGATAAATTTAACTTTATGAGTAGAGCTAAACTTTTTCCATAAATAGTAGCTAGCTTGCTTAACACCAATCTCGTGCGCAGCTCCTCCTAAGTTAAAGAATAAAAAGTGCGTGCGAGCACCTTTACGGATCATCTGATAACTTGCTACCCCCGAGTCAAAACCACCCGACATTAGCGAAAGCACGTCTTCTTGCGTAGGTAGAGGAAAGCCCGCCATTCCAAGGTGAGTCTTCGTTACTATGTACGCTTTATCGTCTTTTACTTCTAAGCGAATAGTGACTTCTGGGCGGCTTAGTTTAACGCGCGCGCCTTCAACGTGCTGGTTTAAACCACCGCCAACGTAGCGCTCTAAATCGGTAGAAGTAAAGTCGTGTTCACCAATACGCTTAGCGCGTACACAAAACGTTTTACCAACAATGGTGTGCCCTACTAGGTCTATGGTTTTTTTATAGATATCGTCAAGCGTAGTAAAGTCAGTTTCGGTCACTTCAATAAATTGCACAATGCCAGGAATACGCTGCAGGCTGTCTATAAAGTTTAGGCGTGTTTGTGCATCATCAAGCTTAGTTACAACAGAAATATTATCCCAGTTGTTTCTTACTTGTACTTTTTCGTCAACACGGCGCAACATAATTTTAATGTTATTTTCTAACACTTTAGTAAAGCGTTTACGTACCGAACGGCTTTTAATGGCAATTTCAGGATGTAGTTTGACGATAAATTTAAGCATAGTTCACTCTTAGACTGCGGGAATTCGCGCTCCCAGGCATTGGGCGCGCGATTATAGCAAAAATTTTTGCGTCTAGGAACTAACCAACTAACACCAGTTAAGCAAGCGCTGGAGCTTGCTCTGCAAGTTGGGTGTATTTTTCACGTAACTGATTCATTTTAAGCATGCTTTTTTCGGTGCTGTAAGCCCTAAATAATGCTAATACTTTTAAAATGCCATGATAAATATCTTGCTCGGCTAAATTACCACTGAGCCTACGCGCTTTAATATATGGAGTCCAAAAACTAACGGTTAGTTTAAGCGTATGGGCAAGTTCAAGCGCATCTTGCTCTTGTATTGCAATCATTTCGTTATCACGCAGGCCTAAAATAACTTGGCGAACCTGCTCTAATAGCGTTGCCTGAAAATCTATATAGGCCTTTTTTAAATTTTCATCTCTTGAGAGGATGTCGCCTAAATTGTCGTAAAAAAAGTGATAGCGCCACATTAACTCAAATAAAGAATCTAAATAAGCAGTTAAATGATCAAACGCATCATCGTTTACTTCAATAGGTTTAAAATGAGTATGTAAGTGTTCACTATAAAGCGCAAAAATATGCCGAATAATGTCTTCTTTATTTTTAAAATGATAGTAAAGGTTACCCGGGCTCATCCCTAAATGTGATGCAATGTGATTGGTTGATATTGCACGCTCACCGTGTTCGTTAAATAACGAAATACTGGTGTGTATTATTTTATCCTTAGTATTCATATGCGACGACTCAAATTAACTTATAAACTACTTTACACTAAATAACAGTCCTGCAGTATAAACAAATCAGGTTGGTTTAAATACCATCATAATTTACTATTTTAAAAACACGCTAAGCTGATTTGTGCCACAAACACTGATAGACTACCTAAAAAATAATAGTTAGTGAAATCTATGAACGTTACGGCAATCTACCCAGGGACATTCGACCCCTTAACTAATGGTCATACCGACCTCATTCAACGTGCAGCTAAAATGTTTAGCACGGTTATTGTTGCTATTGCACATAACCGCACTAAAAAGCCGTGTTTTAGCCTAGAAGAGCGAGTTAGCTTAGCCAACAGCATTTTAGGGCATTTGAGTAATGTAAAAGTGATTGGTTTTTCAGGTTTACTTGCCGATTTAGCTTTTGAGCATAAAGCCGATGTACTTATTCGCGGTATTAGAGCAGTGTCTGACTTTGATTACGAATTTCAGCTTGCGAACATGAACCGCCGCCTGAACCCCGATTTAGAAAGTGTATTTTTAACACCTTCTGAGCGTAATTCGTTTATATCATCTACCTTAGTTAAAGAAGTGGCTCGCCATAATGGCGATGTAAGCGAGTTTGTAAGCCCACTTGTAGTGGATGCTTTAAAACAAAGATTAGGTGGCGTGGTAAGCTAAATAAACACAATGAGCGCACGTTGGTGCGCTAATATACCTAACTACTTTTTAGCCATAGCGTGTAATTCATTGCGGTTAAATAAAGCGCGTTTAAGCTTTACTAAGCCCAAAATGTCTTTATTTATAATTAACACAAGTGCCATTGTAAAATCGCTAAAATACATGCCAAAAATATATACCGCCCAAAACCACCAATAGTAAAGTGTACCCTGTATAACAATGTCGTAATGCATACCTAAAAATAAGCAGGCATTACAGCTTAGCCCTACAATTAAATAATAAAAGGACGTAGGTATGGTTTGATTGGTGAAATTACGCCACAAAAGTAAAATAAGGAGAGTTACAGCGTCATAATAAAAATAATTTAAGTGTGGCGTTGCAATAAGTGGGCCCATAAGCAAACTAGCTGTGTAGGATGCCATCATAATAAATGAAAGCTGTGCCCTGCTTTTATCTGGCTTATTAATACTCGCCGATAAGTTGTACAAAAAGGCAATAAGAAAAAACCACGTAAACAAAACAGCTACGTTGTATCCTAAATCAACAAGCTCCCAAAGGATATCAGCCACCTAGCTTCGCCCTCACAATAAAGCCTGCCAATTTATCCATAACATGCACTAACATTAAAAAATCCTTTTTAATGAACAAAATACTAACCATGATGATATCCATAATATTAATAACAACCGTATAAAAAGACCAAAACCACCACGGTTCGTAATTACCACGTACAAACACATCTATGTGCATAGCTAAAAATAATAACGAATTGATGCTCAAGCCAAATAATAAGTAAGTAGATATGCGTTTTTCAGGTAAGTAATACCGCAGAAGTAAAATAAAAAATAACGTGACTACGTCATAACAAAATAACTCTATGTAAGTAATATCATAAATATCAATAAAGAAGCTAAAGCAATAAGATATGGCCATAACTAAAGATAGCCATACTGCCTTTTTTGCTGAATTGTTAATACTAGTTGTTAGTGAATATAAAAAGGCCATTAAAAACCCCCACTGCACTAACACACCGATATAAACTGACACTTCAGGCGGGATTAGAACATTATTCACTATTGCGGTTTCTTAGTAAAAAAAGAGTAAATAAGGTTTTTAAAATAAATGATTTTTAAAAAGTCTTTATTAATAAACAAAACTAAAATCATGCTCAAATCAGAAATGGCCACCACTGATGAATACAACCCCCAAAGCCACCAATAGGTGTAATTATGCAAAATATAAGAATCTATATACATACCTAAAGCAAAGCACATATTGATACTCAGCCCAAGCATAAGATACATAAATGCAACCGTTTTCTCTTTAATATAAAAATATTGAGCAATAGTTAAAACCACTATGGTAATAGCGTCTAAAATAGCGAGGTCAAGATAAGTAATGGTTTGGTAATTGAACAAAACACCTGGAAAATACGAAATAGCCATAATTGATGAAAGAATGACTAACGCTTTAAAGCGTGAATTGATAGATGATACTAAAGAATATAAAAATGCCATGAGAAATCCCCATTGCAATACCACACCGATTATATGGGCAATTCTCACATCTAATAGAAAAGACATGACATCCATCTTAAAAGTAAACGCTAATAATAAGCACCTCAAAAATAATAAACAACATTGTTAACTGAGCACCTAACTTAGTATTTTACTTATTAAAACTAAAAAAACTTTTGTCGCCATAAACGTATCGATACATCGCCTTTAAAATGCTAGCTGCAAAACCACCTTTTAAGCTTAATTAAGCCTAAAAAATCTCTATTAATGATTAATACAGCGATCATACACAAATCAGAAAACATAACAGCCGATGAATAAAAGCGCCAAAACCACCAGTAGGTGTAATTATATAGAATATTGGTATCTAGATACATGCATAGGGCTAAAAAGGTGTTAACACTAAGGCCGATGATTAAGTAGGCATAAGCTGTCGTTTTCTCTTTAATAAAATAACGCTGAGCTACATATACAGCAACTAAGATAGCGATGTCTAAAAGAGCAAAGTCAAATAAGTAACCGTTTGAAAGTTTGTGAATATCCAAGGCAAATAACCTATCGCCATAATACTAGAAAGTACAACAAAGCCTTTAAAGGGGTTATTAATAGAGGATACGAATGTGTATAAAAAGGCCATGAGAAACCCCCACTGTACAATAGCGCTTAATATATAAGCGAAATCGAAGTTAGAGATTATATCAAAAATAGCCATGTTGCTTGATACACTATGTAGTTAGGCAAAAAATGAGTAATATTAGCATAATTTATCTGCCCTTCGTCAGTACCATAGGTCTAATCAGGTAACTAAACTCAATAAATAGCTCCATAAATGCAGTTAATATCACGTTATTAAAGTTCAGCCACACTTATAACTTTTCAATAAGCCGATTATTCTTTAGCTGATTAACCACTAATGAAAGCATCATTGATACATCAATTAGATTTACGCCGATAGAATAAACACTCCAATACCACCATGCCTCAAAGTTATATTGAACATATAAGTCATAATACAAGAGCAATGTAAGTACGCCATTAGCAGTTAAAGCCAGAACGAGGAACAGGAAAGCTTTGTTACATTTAAAAACATTGAAGTACTGCAAAGAGAGCAACGCTACAATTGTAATAAAATCGTAGAAAGCCCAATTAAGATATAGGTTATCTAACAATCTTATATAGCTGCCAAAAATATATGAGCAGAGCATTAGCGCAGATAGGTAAACTGGTGACTTATTTTCTTTGTTTATACTGGAGACTAGACAGTAGAGGAAGGCCATTAAAAAGCCCCATTGGGAGAAAGCCGCTACATAATCCATTAGGGCTTCGGATAAGTACATTTAAGCTAGATTGTGGGCTGCGGTTTTGAAGATTTAAACAAACCAAATAGCTTATTTTTGAGCTTGTGAAGACCTAAAAAGTCCCTATCTACAATTAAAGAAACAATCATAACGAAATCAATAAAATTAACGGTAAATGTGTATATATCCCAAAAAAGCCAAGGCTCGTAATTCTTTAGAAGATACATATCTAGATGCATAAACACAAAGAAAATTGAATTAATAGTTAACCCAACAATTAGATATAGAAAAGACGGAGTTTTTATCTTTATAAACATGGAACAGAGCCACAACGAAAAAATTGTTGTGAGGTCGTAAAAAGCCCAATCAAGATAAGTTGTGTTGTGTATCGAAAGCCAAGTATAAAAATAGTCAGAAGTGGTGTAAGAAACCATCATAATTAATGAACTGAGCAATAAGGTCGTATTCCTCTTAATGTTTAAGCTAAAAACAAACACATTAAAAAAAAACGCCATTAGAAACCCCCACATAGCAAATGCGGAAAGAGAAAAAAAACCAAAAAACTCAGTAATAAACATTTACAACCTTAAAATCATTTTGGCTTTGGGTGATCTGGGTGAATCACTCCTATGCGCTGAAGCTCCGCTCCGCTTGCCGTCATCGCCTCTTGAGAGAAGCTTACTGTATCAGATTGTAGGGTTTTAGGGCTAGCAATTTGTTCCGCTGCAGGCTGTAATTGTTGTGTTTTATTGTATGCTTGCATTTGTAATTGGCTATTAGCTGAAACTTGCATGTGATTGATCCTTGTAAAAGTTTTAATATTTTTTGGCGCAACTTATAATCACACCATCATGTAGGTAATTGCATTACCTGTTTTAAGCAGTGATAGCTATTTTGCTATCTGACTTATACAAAGCAACCAGTGTGCCAATATTTTTTGACATCTATAAAATATATGCTAGCAACTACTATTTATTAAAACAAAACCTAATATTAACTAGCGCCAAGCTCATCTGACCAGTTTATAATACACATAAAAAAACGTACAGGGGTAACCGTACGTTTTTTATATCCAGGGAATTTAAGCCACGTATTTACACGGGATCTCTGCACGTGTACTTGGCTTTAAAATATATTCCATTGCTACTTCGTCGCAGTTTTCTTTACGAAGGCAAAGCTCGCAATCTTTCATTACTTTTTCTGGTAACGATTCTTTGCTACAAAAAGTAAAACGTTGCTGTTCAAAAAAATCTGGCACGCGGGTTAATACAATCACGCGATTAAGCGCCAATTTTTTGGCTTTTGCTAATAAGTGCTCTACAAGCTGCCTACCCTGCCCCGTTACCGCACTTTGTGGATCTATGCCTAAAGAACGAATTTCAGCAAGCCCCGTGTCGTAAATGTACAGTGATGCACAGCCCGACACTTTGCCGTCTATTTCTGTTACTGCAAATTCGTTAATTGAATGGACCATGTCGCTTTTTGCACGCGGCAAGTTTTCGCCAACGGTTGCCCAGTGCTGTATCAGCCGAGCAATATCTTCAACATCATCTAAATTTGCATCACGAACCGTTATTTGCAGTTTTTTTTTGGCGTCTTTTACCGCTTTAGTCACTTGTTCAATAGAGGTGCCGCCAAGGGCTTGACGCGCTTTAATACAGGCATCTATTTCAAGTACTGGGTAAACGTCATCTTCAAACACGTCATTAACTGATTTGTACTGCTCAAGCGAAAGCTCCTCTAAGGTTTTACCTTCGCTTATAGCAAGCTGCACAAGTACACCCACAATGTGGTGACCTTCCCTAAATGGCACACCTTTAGCTACTAAGTAGTCTGCAAGTTCTGTCGCATTAGCATGGCCACCTTTTGCCGCTGCAAGCGTTTTATCGCCGTTTACTTTTACACCTTTAATACACGCTTGCGCCATGTGAATACAGGCAAGCCATGTTGGCATAGCGTCAAAAAGGCCTTCTTTGTCTTCTTGCATATCTTTATTGTACGCAAGAGGAAGTGCTTTTAAGGTCATCATCATGGCGCTAAATGCGCCAAATACACGGCCAGTTTTACCACGAATAAGCTCTAGTGCATCAGGGTTCTTTTTTTGCGGCATTAATGATGAGCCAGAGGTAACATTATCAGCAAGCTCTATAAATCCGGCTTCACCAGAATTATAAAATATTAAATCTTCAGCCATACGCGATAAGTGAATCATCGAAATAGAGGCACAGCTTAAAAGCTCTACTACAAAATCACGGTCAGATACGCCATCAAGGCTGTTTTTAGTTGCGCCAGTAAAGCCTAGGCCTTGCGCCAACGATTGGCGATCAATTGGGTATGCAGTACCAGCGAGTGCACCACTGCCTAGAGGGCAAAAATTAAAACGCGCTTTGGCATCTTGTAGGCGGCTCTCATCACGCTCCAGCATTTCTACGTAAGCCATACACCAGTGGCTAAATAATACTGGCTGAGCACGTTGTAAATGCGTATAACCTGGCAATATAGTGCCCAGCTCGCGCTCAGCTAACGCCACAAACTCAGCTTTTAGTGCAGCAATAGCACCGAGTAGATGATCGGCAGTATCGCGGCACCATAATCTAAAGTCAGTGGCTACTTGGTCATTACGGCTTCGGCCTGTGTGTAGCTTTTTAGCTAAATCGCCTACTTTTTCAATAAGTGCAGCTTCTACGTGCGAGTGAATGTCTTCTGCACCTGAGGTTGCCACAGCCTGTGGATCTGCTTTTACTTCTTCAAGCAGTTCATTAAGTGCTGCAACTAACTTTGTGTGCTCATCGCTTGTAAGTACATTTACTTGCTCAAGCGCACCTGCCCATGCCACAGAGCCAATAATATCTTGCTCTGCTAACTGATAATCGAACGGAAGTGAGTCGTTAAATTGTTTAAACGCCTCATCTGGACCCGTAGAAAAACGTCCGCCCCATAATGCCATGAAATCTCTCCAAACCCTGTAATGCCCCTTATACAAGGGGCTATAAATAATTTACTTTTTAGCCATTGCTGAAATTCTGCTCGATAGCGAGAATAAACGAATAAAGCCTTCAGCATGTGACTGGTCATATACGTCGTCTTCACCAAATGTAGCAAAGTCTTCGCTGTATAAGCTATTAGGTGATTTTTTCTGAACGGCGGTTACTTGGCCTTTGTAAAGCTTAAGTACAACTTCACCTGTTGCTAGTGTAGAAAGCGCTTCTGCACCGGCTAAAATAGAGTCTTTTAGTGGTGTAAACCAACGACCGTCATAAACTAAATGCGAAAATTCACCGCCCAGTACTTCTTTCCACTTACGGCTTGATTTATCAAGCACTAGCTCGTCAATGGCTTGCAGTGCTGCCATAATCACGGTACCGCCTGGTGTTTCGTAACAGCCGCGCGATTTCATGCCCACTAAACGGTTTTCTACAATATCTACACGGCCAACACCATGTGGCGCAGCAATGTCGTTTAATTTAACTAAACACTCGTAAGGCTTAAGCTCTTCACCATTTACCGCAACCACTTCGCCTTCAACAACTTTTAGAGTTACTAGTTCTGATTTATCGGGTGCTTGCTCTGGTGAGTTAGTCCAAGTCCACACTTGGTCGCTTGGCTCACACCATGGGTCTTCAAGCTCGCCACCTTCGTGCGAAATATGCCACGCGTTAGCATCACGGCTGTAAATTTTTGTTGCAGAAGCAGAACACGGAATATCACGCTCAGCTAAGTAATCTAATAATGATTCTCGGCTTGATAAGTCCCACTCACGCCACGGTGCAATAACTTTTAAATCAGGTGCAAGCGCTGCAAAGCACGACTCAAAACGAACTTGGTCGTTACCCTTACCAGTACAACCATGCGAAAGTGCATCAGCACCTACTTTACGTGCAATTTCAACTTGCGCTTTAGCAATAATAGGACGCGCCATTGACGTACCTAATAAATACGTACCTTCGTAAATAGAACCCGTTTTAAGCGTTGGGTAAATGTAGTCACTTACCATTTCATCTTTTAAGTCAACTACGTAACACTCTGATGCACCTGATGCGATAGCTTTTTCTTCTACGCCTTCAAGCTCTTCAGCGCCTTGGCCTACATCGGCAACAAAGGCAATAACCTCACAACCGTAGTTTTCTTTTAACCATGGCACGATAGCTGAAGTATCAAGACCACCTGAATAGGCTAAAACGACTTTTTTAATTGAACTCATAGGTGTTCCTTAACAAAATTTGGATTTAGTAATGTAACTAGCAGAGCATTTTGCGCATGCATGCGATTTTCTGCTTGTTGAATAATTTTTGATGCTGGGCCATCCATTACCTCAGAGGTAATTTCAAACTCACGGTGTGCCGGTTGGCAATGTAATACCGTAGTCGCACCTGTTTGTTCTAGCAATGCTTGGTTTAACTGATATGGCATGTATTTTTCTTTAACTTGCTCAAGCGGCGTATCATCGCCCATAGACACCCAGGTATCTGCATATACAACGTTTGCGCCTACGGCCGCTTCTACGCGGTCACTTACCATGACTGATGCACCGTTCATTGCCGCTATTTGCTCGGCCTTTTTAAGAATTTGCGAATCAGGTGAGCTACCTTTTGGCGTAACAGCAACAAAATCAGTACCTAGTGTTGCTGCTAATAACATAAGTGAATGAGTAACGTTATTACCTTCACCTAAGTAAGCCACTTTTAGCTCACTCACATCGCCGTGTACTTCTTGTAGCGTTAAAAAATCAGCCAATGCCTGGCACGGGTGATATAAATCACACAAGCTATTAACCACAGGCACAGAAGAGTACTCACCTAGCGTTGTTAATGTGCTGTGCTGATTAACACGCGCTACAATACCATCAGCCCATGTAGAAATATTCAGCGCGAAGTCTTTTACCGATTCACGTGCGCCCATAGCGCCATTTTGCTGGTCTAAATATACAGCGTGACCACCTAAACGATTAATACCAATATCAAACGATAAACGCGTACGTAAGCTTTGCTTTTCAAATAAGGTAACAACTGACTTGCCTGCTAGTACTTGGCTGTATTTCTCTGGATTTGCTTTTAAATCACGCGCAAGCTTTAATAAATTAAGTGCGCCTTGTTGGTCTAATTCTAGACCCGTTAAAAAATTCTCTAACATGGTAACCCTATGGTGTAATCTTTGTTCCGACATGCTCGCCTTGTAGCAAAGCAGTTAAGTTTTCTGGCTTTTGCCAACTGGAAATATACACACCTCGTCGTAAATGTTGGGCAGCGTGTAGGCTGGTCTTCACTTTGACCTCCATCCCGCCCAAAATTACTCCTTCATCAATTAAAGTATCAATGTGTTTTGTGTCAAGTTGATGTAACGGCTGCTTGTTTGCATCAAGTACCGCTTCTACATCGGTCATAAAAATAAGTTCTGCGTTTAAGTTGCTCGCAATCGCTGCCGCAGCTTCATCGGCATTCACGTTGTACCAATTGCCTTGCTCATCAAAGCCGATTGAGCTCACAATAGGTAAGCGACCAAGCTTAAGTAAATCATTCACTATTGAATCATCATTACTTGTGCATTTACCTACTTGACCAAGTGCTTTTAGTTTTTGCGACGCCATCACACCGGCTTCATAAAGGCTTAAACCAACAGGTTTATGCCCTGCATTAATAGCTTGGCTTACCAGCTGCTTATTTGCACTGCCAGCCAACGCCCCCACTATGTAAGGCATTTGCTCACTTGGGCTAATACGTAAGCCTTGGTGTTTTGCACTAGCAAATCCAGCTTGTTGTAGCCAGGTATCAACTAACGAGCCGCCACCATGCACTATTACAAACTGATTATTTTGATCTGTGCTTAATACATCAAACAACGCTTTTGCTGCGTTTTCAGAGTTAAGTACAGCACCACCTAATTTAATTACCCACGTTTTAGTGCTCATTAAAAGGCTCCCTTTAAACCCGTTGTATGATCTAAATTCATAGATAAGTTAATGCACTGCAATGCTTGGCCTGCAGCGCCTTTTAATAAATTATCTATGGCTGCCATAACAATTAACTGCGAGCCTTGTTGCTGCCAACCAATATCAACGTACGGCTGTTTAGCTACACCTTTAATAGAGGGTATTTTATCGCCTAGCAAACGAATCAATGGCTCGTTTTCAAGTACTTTATAAGCATCAGAAACGTTTTCCTTGGTAACGTTTGGCTTAAGCTGTAAATAGATAGTTTCTAAAATCCCACGCGGAAAATTACCTAAGTGCGGTGTAAATAACACCTTGTGTCCCAGGTGCTGTTCGATTTCTGGTCCATGGCGATGGTTAAATAAACCATACGGGGCAAGCGATACTTCGCAAAAGTGAGTACCTACGCTGGCTTTGCGCCCAGCACCAGTTACACCAGAAACCGCATTAATAATTACTTTTTCATCACTTAACAATCCAGCCTGCTGCAGTGGTTTTAACGCATTAAGTGCGGCTGTAGGATAACAACCTGCCACAGCAACAAGTTGTGCGCTTGCTATGGCATCACTATTCCACTCAGCTAACCCGTAAGCCGCTTCACTTAATAGCTCAGGGTGTTGATGCTCAAAGCCATAGTAAGTGACGTAGTCGTCATTACTAGCAAGGCGGTAGCCGCCAGATAAATCAAATACTTTTTTACCCATG
The DNA here is from genome assembly GCF_005887365.1 of Pseudoalteromonas sp. S3785. Classification (NCBI taxonomy): domain Bacteria; kingdom Pseudomonadati; phylum Pseudomonadota; class Gammaproteobacteria; order Alteromonadales; family Pseudoalteromonadaceae; genus Pseudoalteromonas; species Pseudoalteromonas sp. S3785. The sequence goes on from NZ_PNCT01000070.1 coordinate 23,735, forward strand.
GCTAAAAATTGCGGGGCTAAATCAACACTTACTTTATGATCAGTACATAAACAGATGAAATCAGCGCTTGCGTTAATAACATCAAACGCAGAGTCACTTAGAGGTAATAATGGCAAGTCCAGTAATCCGTTATGCTCTGGGTATAAATCACTTAATAACTTATGTTTATCTAAACTTCCCTCAGACACATAACAACCTGATAAAGTTAAATTAGGGTGCTTAGCAACTAAACTTGCTAATTCTGCGCCGCTGTAACCGCTTGCGCCAATAATCACTACATTCATTTGTTACTCGATTATAAATTTACTACTAAATAGGGGTGGTGTTCGCTTACACTAGCTTAGATGCTAGCTAATACTTTTCTTAATGAATTGTTGATTATCGTCGCATTATCTTCATGGCTATACTTAATATATTTATGCTTAAAAAGTGAATTGATATTCATCATAAATACTTTTATATTGTTATGCAATTAAATTGAATAATTATTTTGGATTTTTTTATGTCTTTGCCGTCATTTATCTCAATGTACCAACAACTCATTGCTGCCCCCTCTATTAGTGCAATAGAGGATGATCTTTGTATGAGTAATAAAGGGGTAATAGAGTTACTTGCACAGTGGTGTGAAAGCCTTGGTTTTACTTGCGAAATTATAGAATTAGAAGGCGGTAAAGGCCGATACAATTTATTAGCTAAGCGTGGCCAAGGTGATGGCGGTTTAATGCTTGCAGGGCACACCGATACTGTACCGTTTGATGATAGCCGCTGGAACCACAACCCGTTTAAACTAACAGAGCAGAATAATAAGTTGTATGGATTAGGCAGCATTGATATGAAGGGCTTTTTTGCTTTTGTGCTGCAAGCAATTAGTGAACTTGATGAAAAGCAACAATCTCAGCCTATTTTAATACTTGCCACTGCCGATGAAGAAACTACCATGGCGGGTGCACAGCAAATTTGTAAGCACCCTAATTTAAAACCTGCTCGCTGTATAATTGGCGAACCTACTGATATGACTCCTGTATTTACCCACAAGGGGCATATGAGTACCGCTATAAGAGTGGTTGGTCGTTCAGGTCATAGCTCCGATCCCGAACGTGGACTTAACGCCATCGAAGTCATGCATAAAGTGATTACAAAATTGCTGCTCTTAAAAGAGCAGTTAAAGAATAAATATTCAGTTGAACATTTTGAAATACCTTACCCTACTTTAAACTTAGGCAATATTCATGGTGGTGATAATGCAAACCGCATTTGTGGGTGCTGCGAAATGCACATAGATATGCGCCCACTTCCGGGGTTAAGCATTAAAGACCTACAAGCTTTGCTTATTGATGCCACCAGCGATATAAACGCACAATACCCAAACGCAGTGAGCGTGATTGATTTACACGACCCCATTCCTGCTTTTAGCGGTAGCACCGACAGCGCACTCGTTAAAATGGCAGAAAAAATTGCAGGAGAGAAAGCTGTTGCCGTTAACTATTGCACAGAGGCGCCGTTTATCCAGCAACTTGGCTGTGAAACAATAGTCATGGGGCCTGGCTCTATTAATCAAGCCCACCAACCCGATGAGTTTTTAGCAATGGAGAAAATAAACCCATCGCAAAAAATTATAACTGACATTATTAAAGCAAACTGCTTTAACGCATAAAAAAAGACTGTATTAAAAACCAACATCATAAATAGCAAAGGCGCCCAATGGCGCCTTTGCTTTAGTAATACCTATGCGTTACTGCATATACTTACTTAAGTACTTTTTAAATACAGGGTCTGTTTTTGCAAGCTCTTTTTGCTCAGCTAAAATCTCTTTTAATATAACCCCCGATGTTAGCGGGTTAGCCAATACAACTCTAAATACCACTGTCGGTTGATTGTCATACTTTGAAGGTGTTAAACGAGTCCGCGATACAAACGAGCGCCCTGATTCACGTTGGCGTTTTTGCATACTGGCAGTAAAGCGGTTAAGCGAGGCGAAAATTTCTAATCGTGTTGCGGCATCCGCTTGGGCTATAGCCTGCTTAATTTGTTTAGGCACATAACGGTATGTAAGTAAACACAACTCAGGCTCAGAAATCAGCTCAAAGTCTTCATCGGCTTTAATTAAATCTGCAAAGTAATGTGCTTTTTTGATACTACGATCAATCAGCATTTCGTACCCTTTACGACCAATTACACGTAAGCAAGCATGTACTAACATAGCCATACCAGGGCGGCTGCCTTCGAGTGTATGGCTTCCCAAATCTTTTGAGCCTTTACGTAATATGTACTCGGCATGGTGCTCTATTGCATCCGTAGCGGTTGGGTCTTTAAATAACACCAAGCCTGCGCCCATTGGCACATACATTTGTTTGTGCGCATCAATGGTGATTGAATCTGCGCGCTCAATTCCTTTTAGTAAAGGGCGATGCGTTTGCGATAAAAGCGTTGCCCCTCCCCACGCCGCATCTACATGAAAGTGGCAATTTATTTGCTGCGCTAAGTCGGCCATATCATCAAGAGGGTCGATATTGCCGGTTTCGGTAGTCCCTGCAACCCCAACAATGGCCATAACTTTTATGCCTTGCGATTCAAGCTCTAAGGCTTTTTCGCGCATGGCATTCACATCAACCTTGTTATTTTCGCAGGTTTTAATACCAATTAGGTTTTCGCGCCCTATGCCCAGTAAATCAATTGATTTACCTAACGAGTAATGCCCACGCTCAGAGACCAATATAGCCAAACCTTTATAGCCATAATGCAACATGCCAGCAATTAAGCCCTGTGCGCCTATACCCTTAAAGTTTCCATCAGGCTTTAATAGGCGGTTACGCGCTATCCACAATGCAGTAATGTTTGCCACTGTACCACCGGAACAAAATGCACCGAGTGATGTTTTAGCGCTGTGCATCCACTTTGAATAGAACGACTCATCTTGCGAGTAAGCTAAATGGTGCATCATGCCTAGTACTTGGCGCTCTAAAGGGGTAAATGCTTTAGAAGTTTCAATTTTTACTAGGTTTTGATTAAGCCCCACCATTAACTTTGACAGCGGCAGTAAAAAATGCGGAAGCGCCGATGTCATATGCCCAATAAAGCTAGGCGCAGCCGTGTGTACCGAATGGGCAACTAGCTGCTCCATAATATCTTGGGCGTAAGCAGATACAAACGTTGGGTTTTCTGGGATCACCGCAGCCTGAAAATCTTTTTCAATTTCGTGTAATGGTTTTTCAATTGCCGCTATATTTTCGTTTAAAAACCCTGCTAAATTACTCGAAATTTCAAGCTCAATTTTACTTAAAGTTGAGTCTGGCGCTTCAGGTACAGTAAATATACGCTTAAGGCTTTCTTTAGAGGCGACGGCACAACGCTTTTGATCCATCTTTATACCTAGTGTGTGTAGCTAAAACACGCGTTTAACAGTTAAAAATGCCAAACTATGGCGCTATTATAAGCAGCGTGCTTCTTTTAAAAATTGCGCTAACTTTACTGCAATATAAGTAAAATGTCTCCCTTTAAGCCATAAAAGCGGCAAAACGGATGACAAATATTGTAAAAAAATTTCAATAATAGGATTTTATTAAAAAGTCACATTTTAGTTTTGGGCAAATTACATTTATGCGTATACTTAACATGTGTAACAATAAGGGACAAGTATGCTCACAGGGAAATTGAAAGGGAAGTGGTTTATAGCTGGCTTTACATTGTTTTTGGTCAGTTTATTAGTCTATGTTTATTACACCTATAGCTCTGCACGTAGTGAAATAATGCGCGCAGTAGATGAGCGTCTTCTAAATGCAGCCACTAGCGTAAAACATATTTTAGGGCAAAGTTACCACGATAGAATTAGCCAAGGCTACGATATTGGTTTTTCGGTTTACCAAACTAAAAGCAAACAACTCTCAGAGCTTGCACAAGCGCTTGATATAGCTTATGTGTATTCGATGGTTATGCGCGATAGCAAAGTTTATTTTACCTCATCCAGTTACACCAAAGACGATCAAGAAAACGCTCGTGTTACGCAATTTCTTGATTTATACCCAGAGGCCACCGACATCAACAAGGGCGCGTTTTATTCTACCGAGCCTGTTTTTGAGCAATCTAGCGACCAATGGGGTGATTTTAAAACTGTTTTTATTCCCTTCGTAGATAAATATGGTACTACCTACATTACAGGTGCCGACATAACCTTAGATGATTTAAATAAAAAGCTTCAATACAGCATCACTAAAGCCATAATAACGGCGTGCTTTTTCTTTTTTATTGCGGTACTGGTTGCGGCCATTTATATATATTTGTTAAAGCGTACCCTAGCAACCGATGCCAGTACTGGCTTTGCCAATCACATTGCGCTTGAGTACTTTATTAAAAAGAGCCATTCACACCACATGCAACTTGCCATTATTTGGGTGAACGAAATTGAAGATATTAATAGCTTTTATGGCACTCAAATTGGCGACAACGTAATGAAAAGCTTGCTCAGTCATTATCAAAGTCGCAGTCCACAAAACTGTAAAGTGTACCGGCTTGCCACCAATAAAATTGCAATTCTTGCACCTAAAAACTTCAAAAATAGCGAACTGAACGATTTAGTCGAATCGTATAACGCGAATAGCCCTGTATTAACAAATCCGTTTATTTATATAACTTACTGTGCTGGTATTGCCAGCGGTAATAAATCGTTATTGATTGAAAATGCACATATTGCAACACTTCAGGCTAAGCATGGCCGTGGTAAGATTATTAGCTACTCAAAAGTAATGAGTGATGTGAAAAATCAGTATCAGTATAATGTAAGCCTTGCTAAAGAAGTGCAAGAAGCATTTGATAACAACCGCATAGTGCCTTATTTTCAAGCTATGTTTAACACCACCAATAATGAAATAGTCCATTACCAATGTTTGGCCAGAATGGTAACTAAAAGTGGTGAAATTTTAAAACCCGACTCATTTTTAAACGTAGTGAGCCGCTCAAGAATGGGTGGACTATTAACCCGCACGCTATTTAGCCAATGTATAGAACGGTTTAGAAAAACAGATATACGCTGGTGCTTAAATATAAGTGACAAGGATATACTCGATCCAAGTTTGAGTGAATACATTTCCAATGAGCTTAAACGTTACCCTCACCCAGAAAACATAACGCTTGGCCTTTTTGAGTCACACGCTATTACTCACTTTTTAGAGGTTAAAACGTTTATTTCTATGGTAAAAACTAAAGGGGTAAATGTCATTATTACTGGTTTTGGCAGCGGTTATTCAAATATTTCGAATGTGCTAAAGCTTGAAGTAAACGGTATAAAACTCGACGGCGCATTAGTAAAACAGGCCGTAAGCGATGAAAATATAGCATTATTTATTGAGCATACAGTTAATGCTGCAAAGCAACTTGGTTTAACGCTCATGGCAGAGTCGGTAGAAAATATAAGTATTGAAAATGCACTTAAAAATGTCGATGTGGCGCTAATGCAAGGTAATTATTTTGCTTACCCAACGCCACATGTTAACTCCCCTAGCCAAGAGGAAGTAGTCGTTTAAAGGTCAATCACTAAACGATGGCTTTGTTGGCCGCTGGCCCAGTATTTACGCTCAAACGGAGTAATCGCTTCGTTTGACTCATACTGGGTTACCTCACAAGGCTTACCCGCAAGCTCAAGCGCTCTGGCAAATTCTTTTACATAAATATCCCAGTTACTTCGCACCTCTAAGCGACCACCTAGCTTAACAATAAACGGAAAAATAGCCGCACCATGCCACCTACGCTGAATATGCTTAGACTTAGGCCAAGGGTTAGGATAAAGCAAATAATGATGAGTAGGCTGCCAATTAGCAGCCACAGCTAAACGCCAAAAGTCGTTTAAGTCAGCTTGTACTAAAATATACTGACCGCTGTCTGTTTGTTTATACTCAACATCGTGTTTATCTAAGCGGTGTGACGATTTATCTATACCAATAATTAACGCATCTGGGTGGCGCTTAGCTAAATTGGCGCTACTTTCTCCTACCCCACAGCAGGAGTCTAAAATAAGCGGGCCATTAAACGCTTTCACTTGCTCATTTACTTCATCAAACGCTTTTTGAGTATGCTCAGCAATAGGCTTTTTAAACTCTGCGTTTAAATGCTTGTTAACAATTTCATCAAGCTTTTCGTGTATACCCGCCTGATTAGATACAATACTGCGTGAATTTGCATCGCTCATTAATGTCTAAGCCCCACACCTTTTTTAATTAACGTTAGCGCTAAAGTAAATAACACCGTAATAAATACTAATATAACGCCAAGCGCGACGCTTAAATCAACATCCGACACACCTAAAAAGCCATAACGAAACGCATTAACCATATAAATAATTGGGTTTATTTGCGATACATTTTGCCAAAATTCAGGTAATAGCGTAATTGAATAAAATACGCCACCTAAGTAGGTTAATGGCGTTAAAATAAAGGTTGGGATAATACTGATATCATCAAAACTATTGGCGTAAATAGCGTTAATTAAACCACCTAATGCAAATACCGCCGACGTTAAAATAACCGTTGCCATAATTACAAAAATGTTATGGATTTGAATATCAACAAACAATAGCGATACACAGGTAACAATAAAGCCCACCATCATGCCGCGAGTCATACCACCGCCCATATAGCCCAATACAATAATGTAATTAGGCACAGGCGCAACTAGTAACTCTTCAATACTTTTTTGAAACTTGGTTGAATAAAAACTAGAAGCAACATTAGAATATGAGTTGGTAATAACCGACATCATTATTAGCCCCGGAACAATAAATTCCATGTAGCTAAAGCCGCCCATTTCACCGATGCGCGAACCTATTAAATTACCAAAAATAACAAAGTACAAACTCATCGTAATCGCCGGCGGTACTAAGGTTTGCACCCAAATACGTAAAAAACGAATACACTCTTTAATCCATAAACTCTTTAAGGCTACGCCATATTTAAACATTTATTCGCCCCGCCCTTGCTCTAGTAGTCCTACAAATAACTCTTCTAATCTGTTTGCTTTATTACGCATACTCAAAACGGTGTTACCTTGCTCGGTTAGCGCGCTAAAAACTGCGTTTAACCCTTGAGATTTAGCCACTTCAACTTCTATGGTGTGCTCGTCAGGCATGCTAAACGAGTACCCTTCAAGGGTGACTGGCTGCGCTGGCTGTTTTAAATCAAGTACAAAGGTTTCTTTATCAAGCTTTGCAAGTAATGCTTTTATTGTGGTGTTTTCTACAATGCGACCAGTATCAATAATGGCAATATTTTTACACAGTAGTTCGGCTTCTTCGAGGTAATGCGTGGTTAAAATAATCGTTACGCCTTGTTCATTTATTTGGCGTAAAAAGTCCCACATTGAACGGCGCAGCTCTATATCAACCCCTGCAGTGGGTTCATCAAGTATTAGTAGCTTAGGTTCATGCATTAATGCGCGGGCAATCATTAAACGACGTTTCATGCCCCCTGAAAGTGTGCGTGCTTGCTTGTCTTTTTTCTCAAGTAAACCAAGTTGAGCTAAGTACTTATCGGCACGCTTATGCGCTTCACTGCGCGTAACGCCATAGTAGCCAGCTTGGTTTACTAGTATTTGGCCAAGCGTTTCAAACTGACTAAAATTAAACTCTTGTGGTACAAGTCCTAAATGCGCTTTAGCAGCTTCAAGGTCGGTATCGATGTTGTGACCAAACACCTCCACCTTTCCTTGAGTTTTATTGACTAGTGAAGAAATAACACCAATAGTGGTCGACTTACCTGCGCCATTTGGGCCAAGCAAGGCAAAAAAGTCGCCTTCAAAAACTTGTAAATCAACCCCTTTTACGGCCTCTACGCCATTATTATAAACCTTGGTTAGGCCTTCTATATTTAAAGCAACATTTTGCTTATCCATTATTTACCCTCACCATAACCCCAACGTTTAGTTAGGTTATGTTCAATGTTTAAATGATCTAAAATTCGCGCCACCATAAAATCAACTAAGTCTTGAATGCTCTGTGGCTGGTGATAAAAGCCAGGTGCTGCTGGCATAATAGTGACCCCTAAACGCGCAAGCTTTAACATATTTTCAAGATGAATTTCGCTAAACGGGGTTTCACGTGGTACTAAAATTAGTTGGCCTCGCTCTTTAATAACCACATCAGCTGCACGCTCGAGTAGGTTATCAGACGCCCCTAGTGCAATAGCTGATACAGAGCCCGCACTACATGGGCATACCACCATTTTTTTAGGGGCTGCAGAGCCTGAAGCAACGGGGCTAAACCAATTATCTTTACCAAATACTTTTAACTGCTCTGGCTTGGCATTAAATAAAGCGCTTAACTGCTCGGTTGCTTTATCTTCATTAGCTGAGAGTTTAATGTTTGACTCAGTATCGAGCACCACGCGCGCAGCACTTGATATAAGTACATACACTTGAAATTGCTGCGCGAGTAATACTTCAAGCAACCTTAAACCGTAAGGCGCGCCTGAAGCACCACTAAACGCCAGTGTAATTTTATCTTTAAACTGCACATTATTCTCCGCTGTATTTTTTAGCTAAACCATCAACTAAGTGTTGATGTAAGCCATTAAAACCGCCATTGCTCATAATTAATATGTGCTGATTTGGCATGATATTTTCAAGCACAGTGTCAATAATCATTTGCGTACTATTAAAACACTGCATACCGGCATTATCGGCTTGCGCTTTAAGAGACCAATTTAGATTATCGGGCTCAAATAACAGCACGTCATCGGCATCCCTTAACGAAGCAAGTAGCGTATGTTGGTGCACGCCCATCTTCATGGTGTTTGAGCGAGGCTCTAAAATAGCAATAATTTTTTCATCACCCACTTTTGCACGTAACCCCGCAAGGGTGGTTTTTATTGCTGTTGGGTGGTGTGCAAAATCGTCGTACACTTTAATGTTATTTATGTCAGCTTTAAGCTCCATACGCCGTTTAGGGCTAATAAACTCTTCAAGCGCTGCAATGCTATGATCTACGGCTATACCAACATGGCGCGCTGCCGCAATAGCCATAATGGCATTTTTAACATTATGCTCGCCTATTGCCTGCCAATTAACTGTGCCTTGAGGTTCATTGTTTAAAAGCACATTAAATTGGCTACCATCAGCGCTTAATAAGTCATAATGCCAATCACCATTTAGGGTTTCGGTTTCGCTCCAGAGCCCTTGCTTAATAACATCATTAAGCGCTAAATCGTCTTTAGGCCAAATCACTTTGCCACTGTGAGGTAATGTACGCATTAAGTGATGAAATTGTTTTTTTATTGCGTTTAAATCTTCAAAAATATCGGCGTGATCAAACTCAAGGTTATTTAAAATGAGCGTTCGTGGTAGGTAATGTACAAATTTACTGCGCTTATCAAAAAACGCGGTATCGTATTCATCCGCTTCTATTACAAAAAAGGGCGTTTCACCCAATTTAGCTGACACACCAAAGTTTTGTACTATGCCACCAATTAAAAACCCTGGTTTTAAGCCTGCATACTCTAATATCCACGCCAGCATACTTGCGGTAGTGGTTTTACCATGCGTGCCAGCCACCGCAAGCACCCAGGCATTTTGTAATAGGTTATGTTTAAGCCACTCTGGCCCTGATGTATACGGTAAGCCCTTATCTAACACATACTCTACACAGGGGTTACCTCGGCTCATGGCATTACCAATAACAACTATATCAGGCGCAGGCTCTAACTGTGCAACATCGTAACCTTGGGTTAGCTCTATACCTAACTGCTCAAGTTGAGTGCTCATCGGCGGGTAAACATTTTGATCAGAGCCAGTCACTTTATGGCCAAGTGATTTAGCAATCGCCGCAATACCGCCCATAAAGGTGCCGCAAATGCCTAATATATGAATATGCATAACTTTTTTAAATCCTTTGGTACTTCGCACGTCTGTGAAGTTTAATGGTGCTATAATGCCAAATTTTAGGCTTAATGACTACGCGCGTCTCGTCAATTCATTGATGCTAAATCTGCGTTAACAAAATAAAAAAGCCCTCTAACCTAAGCAAGAGGGCTTGTTCGTATTAATTTAAATTACAGCGTTAAAAATACAATTAAACCAACACCCAGTAACAATCTATAAATTACAAACGGCAGCATACCCATTCGTTCTATCACTTTTAAAAACATGAAAATACAGGCGTACGCCGATAAAAACGAAAGGACTACACCTAAAATTAATGTACTCCAATCAACCACATGATCGCCCAAAGCCAGCTCTATTGTGTAATAAAGGCCCATCATAGAAATAATAGGTATAGCAAGTAAAAACGAAAAACGGGCTGCGCTTTGTTTGTTCATGCCCAGCAATAAACCCGCTGTCATGGTAATGCCTGAGCGAGAAGTTCCTGGGATCATCGCCACCGCTTGAGCAAAGCCAATAAGCAGCGCTGTTTTCCAGTTAAGCTGGTAAATTGTTTTCATTTGCTTACCTTTGGCATCGGCGTACCAAAGTAATAAACCAAAAATAATAGTCGTGGCAGCTATAACCCAAGCACTGCGCAGGTACAGCTCAACAATGTCTTTTAGCAATAAGCCTAGTATCGCAGCAGGTACAGTCCCCAGTATAATCCACCAGCCAAGTTTACTGTCATCGGTGGTACCTTGAGTACCAAACGATTTAAACCAGGCGCTAAGAATATCAGCCACTTCTTTACGAAAATAAATAACAACCGCTATCAACGTACCAACATGTACAGCTACATCAAAAGCAAGGCCTTGGTCTTCCCACCCCAAAATTTGCGAAGGTAAAATTAAGTGAGCGGAGCTCGAAATAGGTAAAAATTCAGTAAATCCTTGTATCAGGGCTAAAATAATTATTTCTAAAATACTCATGGGTTAGAAAACTCCACCTTCCATAGTTTTTGTTGAGGGTTATTATACTCACTCCATAGCGCAGCAATGGTTTGCTTTGCAACGGGGTGATAAAAATTGGGGGCTACTTCACAAAGAGGCTGAAGCACAAAAGCGTTTTTGGTAATTTCATCGCGAGGTAATTGTGCTGGCGAGTCGCAAATAACGTCATCGTAAAAAAGTAGATCTAAATCGAGCGTACGGGGACTAAATTTTTTATCGTCAGCTTTACGCCCGTTATCACGCTCAATTTGTTTTAATAATTTACATACACGTTCAAGTGGCATTGATGTGGTAGCAGCCACCACCGAGTTATAAAAGTTATTACCTTTAAACCCTACCGCTTCGCTTTCAAACACAGATGAGTGCACAATATCTGTGAAGTGTTGCTTGAGCGCATCAAGCGCACAACGAATATAATGCGCTTTGTTTATATTTGAGCCTAGGCTGATATAAATTTGCGCCATTTAGCTCATTGCCTTAGTGCGTGTTATTTCTACACCTACCGTGTTTGCTTGCGCCACAGCGGCCGGTTTGCTCACTCTAATTGTTACTTGGGGTGTATTAAATTCGGTTAATATAATAGTCGCTAATTGCTCTACCAAGGTTTCAAGTAGCTCAACCGGCTTAGCCGTAGCGTGCTCAATCACCCGTTCACTTACTTTTGCGTAATCCAGTGCTAAATTTATGTCATCATTTGCTGCTGCAGGCTTTATATCGCTGAGCATTTCAATATCAAAATAAAGGCTTTGTTTACTTTCTTTTTCAAAGTCGTATACGCCAATAATGGTGTCGACGTGTAGTTGAGATATAAAAACCTTATCCATTGATACTCCAAATAACTATAAACACCCTCAAAACATACAATGCATTGATTAAATTAATACTGTATATGCTTTAAGCAGTGTTTAAATATGTAAAAATTACTTCTACAATAGCCATATAGCTAGATTAACTGCAAAATACAGCAGTTAATAATTTTCACGATAAATTGTGCCGCCAATAATAGCGTAAAAGTGCTATCGATGGGTATAGCAATTAAAAAATAAGGGACTTTGTGTTAGCCATTTTACTGTTTGTTTTAGCCTACTTGTTAGGGTCGATTTCATCGGCCATATTAGTGTCTCGGCTATTCAAACTGCCAGACCCTCGCAACAGCGGCTCAAATAACCCTGGCGCCACTAATGTGTACCGTTTAGGTGGGCCTTTTCCTGCGTGCTTAGTATTAATATTTGATATTTTAAAAGGCACCATCCCCGTATGGGGCGCTTATTTTTTAGATTTAACCCCCTTATCACTTGGTTTGGTCGCCGTCGCCGCATGTTTAGGGCATATGTACCCACTATTTTTTAGTTTTAAAGGCGGTAAAGCGGTAGCCACTGCATTTGGCTCATTATTGCCGATTGGTTTATCGCTGGCGGGGCTATTAATAAGTACCTGGATTATTGTAGTTGCTGTGACCCGCTTTTCTTCATTAGGCGCCTTGGTCACGGTGTCGCTTGCACCACTGTATACGTGGTTGATTAAACCGCTTTACACTCTACCGGTAACCTTTATTACCGTGCTAATTATATTTCGTCATCGCACTAATATTATTCGCCTTTTTAAAGGGGAAGAACCAAAAGTGGGCGCTAAAAAAGCGCCCACTGATAAAAAAAATAATAATTAATGCTAAATCGCTTCTAAGCTGTCTATTGGCCAACGCGGTTTGGTTTTCATGTCGAGGGTGGCAAATTGCCCAGCTTTTAAGCGCTGCATACCGGCGTAGGCAATCATTGCGCCATTATCTGTACAAAACTCAGTACGCGGGTAGTAAACTTGTCCTTTCATGCCCTGCATAACACGCTCAAGCTGTAAACGCAGCTGTGTATTAGCACTCACACCACCAGCAATCACTAAACGTTTTATCCCAGTTTGTTTAAGGGCACGCTTACATTTAATAACTAATGTATCAATCACTGCGGTTTGAAACGCATGGGCGATATCTGCTTTGGTTTGTGCATCATCATCATTTTCGCGAATCGCGATAGAAGCCGCAGTTTTTAGACCACTAAAGCTAAAATCAAGACCAGGCTTATCGGTCATCGGGCGTGGAAAAACAAACCGTTTTGCAACACCTTGCTCAGCCATTTTAGCTAATCGAGGGCCGCCAGGGTAATCAAGCCCTAACAGCTTAGCTGTTTTATCAAATGCTTCACCAGCAGCATCGTCAACAGACTCACCTAATACTTCGTACTGACCTATACCGGCGACTTTTACCATCATGGTATGACCGCCCGATACGAGCAACGCAATAAAGGGAAATTCTGGCACATTTTCTTCAAGCATAGGCGCAAGTAAATGCCCTTCCATGTGATGTACGGCTACAGCTGGAATATCCCAGCCATAGGCTAAAGAGCGGCCAATAGAGGTGCCTACCAATAACGCCCCTACTAAACCAGGGCCTGCAGTGTATGCAATGCCATCTAAATCTTCAGGGCCGCACCCCGCTTGAGCAAACGCAGCATCAATAAGTGGCAGTGTTTTACGAACGTGATCGCGCGATGCAAGCTCAGGCACGACACCACCATAATCTGCATGTACTTTTACTTGACTGTATAACTGGTGAGCCAATAAGCCTTTTTCATCATCGTAAATTGCAATACCGGTTTCATCACACGATGACTCAATGCCTAAAATTCGCACTGTACTTCTCCTGCCTTTTTAAACTTTACTTAATGTATTATAACGTCAAGCCAATATTGGTTTGCCCATCTGCAATAGCTTGTTTTTTTAGTGCCTTCACGTTTTCAGAAGTTACGCGGCCCATATTTTCTACAAAGTCGATTAGCTCACTCAATACTTCAATTTCATATTGCATTAATGGGTGTTCTCGTACGGCTTTATTATCGGCTACTTCACCTTCAACTGTCATTTGGTATTCAATAAAACGCGCCACTGTAGCTTGGGATATTTTACTAACGCTAATAAATTCTTGCTCGTCTTGCCCCATCAAACCATGCATTAGGCTTAAAAGCGAGGTAGCAGCATCTATTGCGGGGTAAGTGCCAAACATATCAAAGTCGGCAAGCTCGGGGACATTTGGCTCAATTTTTTCTACTTGTTTTTCGAGATCTATTTTACTTTTGGGTAGTAATATTTTTTCCCAGCAAACATTTAACGCACTGCGTAATAAGGCTTCATCACCAAAACCGGTGGCTTCACTAAATAAACCATAATTAGGTAACATACGCTCAATTAAAGCACTTGCTAACACCGCTTTTTGTAAGTAGTTTAGCTCTCTAATACGTTGAAAGTTATTCGCTTTTGTCATTTCTTAACGTCTCACATGACCAACAAAAATCAAATGTTGATCCATTATGCTCATTACAGTTAGGGCATACCCAATCTGGAGCGGATTGTTTTACTTGTTGGTAGTTTACCAATATTTCGCGCGCGTGGCGCTCTTTTATCGAATAAACCTGCACACTAACTTGGGTTTGTTCAAAGGGAATTTCGCCCAAGGCGCCTTGAAGCATTTCACCTTGAATTTGGCACTCAATTCCCGCGCTTAATAACAGCCCTTTGATTATATTTGCCTCTAATGTGTTATCTGCTTTGTAGATCGTTACCCACTGAAAGGCTTGGTGCGTATTATGAGTATTAATATTTTGCAATTATCACCTCAATTATTTTGTGTTTACAATATCCTACGATACTCTACTAAAGTGTATAGCAAGTAACTTTTTAGGACATAACAATGACACTTACTACCCCAGGTTTACTTTTCCCAGCAATCTCACTGCTGCTTCTTGCATACACAAACCGCTTTTTAGTATTAGCGCAATTAATCCGAGAACTAAATTCAAGAGAAGGCGAGTCTATTCGCCCCGTAGTCGTAGCGCAAATAACGAACTTAAGAAAACGCATCAAGCTAATACGCACCATGCAAGTATATGGTGTAGCCTCTTTTTTATTATGTACGCTATCGATGTTTGCCTTATTTATTGAATTTAATACCACGGGCATTATTTTATTTGGAGTAAGCTTAGCGTGCTTAAGCCTGTCGTTATTAACGTCGTTATTTGAAATTCATATTTCGTGCGACGCGATAGAAATAGAGCTGCAAAGTATTGAAGACAAGCCCCTCAGTAGCCGCATAACTAAAAACTTTACGAATAAAAATAATAAGTCTTAGCGGTTTATTTTTCTAAAACCATAAACAATAAAAAAGTATTGGCAAACTTAGGGTCTGTTATTCTTTACGGATTAAAATTTGTTCAAACTAGGGACTATTTAATCGCGGCGCGAGGTTTGTAACCTAGTGGGCTAAGTAAAAGCCGAGCAACAAAGAGTAAATAGCCCCTAGGAAGAACCCTTTGGGCAGCGCCTGTTTGGCATTAATGCTAAGTTTTCTCACAATGATGG
>NZ_PNCT01000071.1:0-2585 GCF_005887365.1 Pseudoalteromonas sp. S3785
CGCGACTTATATTTTGTAGCGAGGTTAACCGATTAGGGTAGCCGTAGGGAAACCGAGTCTTAACTGGGCGAATAGTTGCAAGGTATAGACCCGAAACCCGGTGATCTAGCCATGGGCAGGTTGAAGGTTGAGTAACATCAACTGGAGGACCGAACCCACTAACGTTGAAAAGTTAGGGGATGACCTGTGGCTAGGAGTGAAAGGCTAATCAAACCGGGAGATAGCTGGTTCTCCCCGAAATCTATTTAGGTAGAGCCTCGGACGAATACTTACGGGGGTAGAGCACTGTTAAGGCTAGGGGGTCATCCCGACTTACCAACCCTTTGCAAACTCCGAATACCGTAAAGTACTATCCGGGAGACACACGGCGGGTGCTAACGTCCGTCGTGAAGAGGGAAACAACCCAGACCGCCAGCTAAGGTCCCAAAGTCATAGTTAAGTGGGAAACGATGTGGAAAGGCCCAGACAGCCAGGAGGTTGGCTTAGAAGCAGCCATCCTTTAAAGAAAGCGTAATAGCTCACTGGTCGAGTCGGTCTGCGCGGAAGATGTAACGGGGCTAAACTATGCACCGAAGCTGCGGATTCATCTTAGGATGAGTGGTAGGGGAGCGTTCTGTAAGCGGTTGAAGGTGTACCGGGAGGTATGCTGGACGTATCAGAAGTGCGAATGCTGACATGAGTAACGATAATGCGGGTGAAAAACCCGCACGCCGGAAGACCAAGGGTTCCTATCCCATGTTAATCAGGGTAGGGTAAGTCGACCCCTAAGGCGAGGCCGAAAGGCGTAGTCGATGGGAAACGGATTAATATTTCCGTACTTGGTATAATTGCGATGGGGGGACGGAGAAGGCTAAGCAAGCATGGCGATGGTTGTCCATGTGAAAGTGAGTAGGCTAGCGACTTAGGTAAATCCGGGTTGCTGTTAGGCTGAGACACGAGACGAGTCACCAAGGTGATGAAGTTGCTGATGCCATACTTCCAGGAAAAGCCTCTAAGCTTCAGATTATACCGAATCGTACCCCAAACCGACACAGGTGGTCAGGTAGAGAATACTAAGGCGCTTGAGAGAACTCGGGTGAAGGAACTAGGCAAAATCGTACCGTAACTTCGGGAGAAGGTACGCTCCTATCTGTGATGAGACTTGCTCTCTAAGCGGACGGGAGCCGCAGTGACCAGGTGGCTGGGACTGTTTATTAAAAACACAGCACTGTGCAAAATCGCAAGATGACGTATACGGTGTGACACCTGCCCGGTGCCGGAAGGTTAATTGATGGGGTTAGTTTTCGGACGAAGCTCTTGATCGAAGCCCCGGTAAACGGCGGCCGTAACTATAACGGTCCTAAGGTAGCGAAATTCCTTGTCGGGTAAGTTCCGACCTGCACGAATGGTGTAACCATGGCCACGCTGTCTCCACCCGAGACTCAGTGAAATTGAAATCGCAGTGAAGATGCTGTGTACCCGCGGCTAGACGGAAAGACCCCGTGAACCTTTACTACAGCTTGGCACTGAACATTGAACCTACATGTGTAGGATAGGTGGGAGACTTTGAAGATGAGACGCTAGTTTTGTTGGAGTCGTCCTTGAAATACCACCCTTGTAGTTTTGATGTTCTAACGTTGGCCCCTGAATCGGGGTTACGGACAGTGCCTGGTGGGTAGTTTGACTGGGGCGGTCTCCTCCCAAAGAGTAACGGAGGAGCACGAAGGTTGGCTAAGTACGGTCGGACATCGTACGGTTAGTGTAATGGTAGAAGCCAGCTTAACTGCGAGACAGACACGTCGAGCAGGTACGAAAGTAGGTCATAGTGATCCGGTGGTTCTGAATGGAAGGGCCATCGCTCAACGGATAAAAGGTACTCCGGGGATAACAGGCTGATACCGCCCAAGAGTTCATATCGACGGCGGTGTTTGGCACCTCGATGTCGGCTCATCACATCCTGGGGCTGAAGTCGGTCCCAAGGGTATGGCTGTTCGCCATTTAAAGTGGTACGCGAGCTGGGTTTAGAACGTCGTGAGACAGTTCGGTCCCTATCTGCCGTGGGCGTTTGAGAATTGAGAGGGGTTGCTCCTAGTACGAGAGGACCGGAGTGAACGAACCGCTGGTGTTCGGGTTGTCATGCCAATGGCATTGCCCGGTAGCTACGTTCGGAACTGATAAGCGCTGAAAGCATCTAAGCGCGAAGCAGGCCTCGAGATGATTTCTCACTAGACTTTTAAAGTCTCTGAAGGGCCGTTGAAGACTACAACGTTGATAGGCAAGATGTGGAAGTGGTGTGAGCCATTAAGCTAACTTGTACTAATTACCCGTGAGGCTTAACCATACAACGCCAAACGCGTTTTGTGACAGAAACAAGCGACAGAAGTTAATGACTAAAGTAGATATTTACTGACAGACTTAAAAAATATTATCAGATATTTTCCAAATTTAGTTGGTAAGTGAAAACGAACTGACACCCTAATTTGCTTGGTAACCATAGCGTTTTGGACCCACCTGATTCCATGCCGAACTCAGTAGTGAAACGAAACAGCGCCGATGATAGTGTAGCATTTGCTATGTGAAAGTAGGACATTGCCAGGCTCCAAATT
>NZ_PNCT01000072.1:0-342 GCF_005887365.1 Pseudoalteromonas sp. S3785
AGACTTTGAAGATGAGACGCTAGTTTTGTTGGAGTCGTCCTTGAAATACCACCCTTGTAGTTTTGATGTTCTAACGTTGGCCCCTGAATCGGGGTTACGGACAGTGCCTGGTGGGTAGTTTGACTGGGGCGGTCTCCTCCCAAAGCGTAACGGAGGAGCACGAAGGTTGGCTAAGTACGGTCGGACATCGTACGGTTAGTGTAATGGTAGAAGCCAGCTTAACTGCGAGACAGACACGTCGAGCAGGTACGAAAGTAGGTCATAGTGATCCGGTGGTTCTGAATGGAAGGGCCATCGCTCAACGGATAAAAGGTACTCAGGGCATAACAGGCACATACCGCC
>NZ_PNCT01000073.1:0-31059 GCF_005887365.1 Pseudoalteromonas sp. S3785
TTTTTGTTGTCTGGGGTTTATAAATAGCCAATACCCCATGTCGAAGACAGTCTCAGTAATGTCCGCACTTGTACATCCTTGAATCATAACATTCGTATCCTTTTAGAAAGCTTAACCATTTTATGCAAGGTTACGGCATACATCATGCTGAGTGTAATCAGGTTTAATGCCCCGTAAATAATTAACCATTATTGCGAAGCGGTATTACTTAGATATAGAAAATACCACTTTGTAAATAAACATTAAGTTCATGCTTATCTGCTATTTTATTCATGTAACATAACTAGGCGTGCAGAAGTTGTGCGTGTTAAAATCAAATTTTTATAATGCCAAAATAGAGGTGTCAATTGCCCACTGCTGACTACCAAACTGTTCTAGATGAAATAGCGCACGAAGTGCGCCCTTTGTTATCACAAGGTAAGGTTGCAGATTACATTCCTGCACTTGCTGAGATTTCTAGCGAGCAGTTTTCTATTGCTATTTATACCACTGATGGTGAAACCATTTGTGCGGGGGATTGCAGCAAACGTTTCACTATTCAGTCAGTTTCTAAAGTGATGACGCTTACAATGGCCCTGCAGCGCTATGGTGATGAGCTATGGCACCGGGTAGGCAAAGAGCCCTCTGGAACCGCGTTTAACTCTCTTACACAGTTGGAGTTCGAAAAAGGCGTACCACGTAATCCTTTCATTAATGCAGGTGCGATTGTGACGTGCGATGCTTTGTACAGTCGATTATCTGCACCTCGCCACTCAATGCTTGAAACGTTTAGGTTACTCTCAGGTAATAGTGCAATAGTGATTGATAAAAAAGTCGCCAATTCTGAGTACGAGTTTAGGCATAGAAATGCTGCAATGGCGCATTTAATGAAGTCGTTTGGTAATTTTGAGAATGACGTAGATGATGTACTTTGGTCTTACTTTAATTTTTGTGCAATCGAACTTAACTGTATTGAGTTAGCTAGAGCGTATAACTTTTTAGCAAATAAAGGCGTTGATTACAGCTCGGGTAAACGTGTTTTAAGTAGCCGTCAGAATAAACAACTAAATTCGCTTTTATTTACTAGTGGCTTGTATGATGCAGCAGGAGATTTTGGCTACAGAGTAGGTATGCCGGGTAAATCGGGTGTGTCAGGCACTATATTAGCAGTTTTACCGGGTAAGTTTACGGTGGCTGTATATTCACCTGGGCTTAATGAATTTGGTAATTCGGTAGCGGGGATAGCAGCATTAGAGCTGCTATCTAAAAAGCTCGATATTTCGATTTTCTAAAATACCGCAATAGGGAGTACGTATAGCTCCCTATTTATTGGTCCCAATACACTTGCTCTAGGCAGTCTTCGCGCTCTGGTAGGCCACGAGATAAACGCGGCGAGTGCTGTACTAATACCTCGTAGCTCGCGCGGTTAGCGTATTTACTAATTTGTGCAAGAGAAGAATAAGTAATGGCCTTTTGTTCGTGCTTTGCTGAATTGGCGACATTTAATTTATGATAAACGTTTGCTGATAAATCGTGTAACACGGCAGCCAACGCACAATCGCCAGCACCATTGGTATTTTTGATTGAATCAGGCCCACCCATGAATGGCGCAGTGTGGCTATAGGCTTTTATCGGGTTTTCGCAATCGTTTTTTTTCATTGCGCGAGAAAATTCATAGCGATTGAAATCGGCAATTGCCCCCGGTAATAGTGGATACTCGGTTGCCCGTTTAAAGCTTTCATCAACATAACCGGCCATAAATAAGCCTTTTTCGCCGGCGGTACAAATAACCAAGTCGACCCAGTCAAGTGCTTTGTCTGCGGCTAATAGTGGGTCTTCAAAGCCAGTAATTGCCAGTCCTTCTTCTTCGTTCATGGCGAGTATATCTACATGCTCGTTTACAAAGTTAGCCCACCAGGTTGGATCTTGTTCAATTAAAAACTTAGTGCCCAGTGTTAAAACTACCGGTACACCTGCATCGTTAGCGTATTTAACTGCTTGTAGGGTTGCTTCAGTCATTGTTTCATCACCCTGTGTGCGCATTAGATAGGCGCTGATCACAAGGGCAGAAGATTGCTCGATTAAGTGTTTATCGATAGACTCAGGCTTTAAATGATTCATTAAACCAGCACTAATCGCGAATGTACGCTCGCCAGTTTCATCAATTAAGGTAAAGCAACGGCCAATAGGTCCATCTACAGGTTGTAAATAGTCTAAATCAACGCGACTTGATGTGTTACATAAAAAGCGATAGGCATAGCTGCCTATTTTTATGTTTTCACTCATAACACCAAGCAATACTGAGCGATCGTCTGCAAGTACTGAGTAGTTATGCATTGTGTTACCAATGGTGCCACCGGCAAACTCGTAATCAACCATATTGTTTAATTTTAAACGGTCGTATAGGGCGTTGGTAATATCGCTATCAATAACTTGCGACATACCACGGCGAAGTTGAAACTCGTCTAAAAAAGCCTGATCGACTTTGGCTTCAATATCAACAACGATCTGATCGATTCCCGTAATGTAACTACGCTGTAATCGCTCAGTGGCGTTTAGTTGATTAGTAAGTGGATCTTTAGCTTCCACTGGAAAATAATGTTTATGTCTGCGGCGTCCAGGAAATTTCATTTGCTACCTGTGTTGTGAGCTAAATAAAAAAAGCGTGAGATTATAGCGTAAATCACACTCTATGAGCCACGATAAACCACATTATTTTGTTTTATTTTTGCAATAATTTATTCAATTTCGCATTTTAAACAAGCAAATTGATATAATAGCGACAGAAAATTTATTTAAAGTAAGTAATATGAACGATCTTAAAAGCGATGAGTATTGGATGGAGCAGGCATTGGTGTATGCCAATAAAGCGCAGCAATTGGGCGAAATTCCGGTGGGAGCAGTTCTTGTCAAAGACAACACACTTATTGCTGCAGGGTATAATCGTTCAATTACTGATAACGACCCTTCTGCGCACGCTGAAATGATTGCAGTGCGAGAAGGAGGAAGAGCTTTAAATAATTACCGTTTAATTGATTGCACCTTGTACGTTACGTTAGAACCGTGCTCTATGTGTGCTGGGCTGTTAGTGCACAGTAGAATAAAGCGTTTGGTGTATGGTGCGCCCGATGCTAAAACGGGCTCGGCTGGATCTATTATGAACTTATTGCAAGAGCCGAGGCTGAACCATCAGGTAGAGGTATCAGGTGGGGTGCTTGGGCAAACCTGTGGTAGTACTATTTCGGCGTTTTTTAAACAACGCCGAGAGCAAATTAAAGCGGCTAAAAAAGCTGCTCGTCAAATTAGTGGCTAGTTAGCAGCCTCTGAGTCTGCTTCTATCATTTGCTGCATAGCAAACATACGACGACGCCAAATAATTTTTTTATGTAAGTTACGTAGCATTATACGACGTCTGGTGGCTGTCGAATGAATAATATTGCGTTTTAGTTTTTGTGTGCGTCTACGTTTTAGCATGTGTTCTCCTAATGCGTGAGAGTGAGAAAGGCACAAGATATATATTAAAAATCAGGTAAATATACTATAAACACACATTAGTGATCATTTCATGACAAGTAAACAGATTTTTAATTTAGTTATCGCAGTGGTTAATCTTGAAGGAAAAATTAGCGCTCATTAAAACGTAAAGTTAAGTGTGTAATGCTCACATTTAATGTTTAACATGCATGAGCAGCCAATTAAAAAATGTAAATATAAACCCTTTACTGAGACTGCTGCGTGTTATTTTCACTTTGCTTACTTTTTTCTTCAGGTGAAAGCGAAGGGGTAGGCTCGGTTTTATCGTTGTTTACAGGCTCTTTGCTTGGCTGAGCCGCTTTTTCAACTTTAGGTGTTTCAGGCTCTGGCGCTAAGGCATTATTTTCATCAAGCCAAACAAGTGCATCGTAATATCTGCGAATATTATCAACATATTTTACCGCAACATCGCCACGCGCATAACCGTAACGGGTTTTACGGTAATAACGTTTTTTGATTAAAAGTGGTAAGCGCTTTTTAACATCGGCCCATTTATCAGGGCTCGCCCCTTGTTGTTCGGTAATAATGCGCGCGTCGTTAACGTGCCCCCAGCCTACATTATAGGCTGCCAGTGCAAGCCAAGTTCTATCAGGCTGCGGGATTCTATCGGGGATGCGTTTAACAAGCTTAGCTAAGTATTTAGCGCCACCGCGGATGTTTTGCTCTGGCTCTAGTCTATTAGTCACGCCCACCTGTTTAGCAGTACTACGTGTAAGCATCATAATGCCTCGTACACCCGTAGGCGATTTAGCACGTGGGTTCCACATAGACTCTTGATAACTAAGTGCGGCAAGTAAGCGCCAGTCTAGGCTGCCTGCATACTGCTCAAACCAAGGTCTGTATGTGGGGAGTGTTTCTTTTATAGCCTCTATGTATGCAAGCGTATTAACGTAGTTGAATTGGCGTACGTGTCCAAAGTACTTTTCTTCAAGCACATACAATTGGTTACTTTGCTTTACCTCACCAAAAAAAGGCACTAGCAATGCATAAAGCGAGTCATCTTTTGATTTATTCAGTATCCAGGCTATGGGGTCATTTCGGGTAACTGAAAAGCCAATACTTAAATTAGGGTGGTAACGTCTAAATAGTGAAAGCGTGTGTGAGTCGGCGAGGGTGTAGTCTATTTCGCCATCAATAACGGCTTGTAAAAGCTCCTCTTCGTCGAGCTCTTCGGTTTCTTGCCAGGTTAAATCTGGGTTGCTCTTTTTTATTTTTTGTAAGGTTAAAGAGTGGCTACTTTTGGCTATAACGGTAAAGTTTCCATCCAGGTCGTCAAATTCACGTGGGCGAACTCGACCCTGTTTATAAACCAACTTTTGGCTAATTGTTCTGTAAGTGGGGCCATAGCGGTATTGTTGTGCACGTACTTTGTTGTAGGTAAGGCCTGAGGCTATTAAATCTAAGTCACCACTTTCAAGGCGCTCAAACATATCGGATAAATTAAAAAACGGCACTATTTCTAGCTCAACACCCAGGTAGTCGGCAAAGGCCTGAGAAAGCTCGTATTCAAAGCCTTGCTCGCCCTGCACGGCTTGGTAGTAGTTGCTGGCACTGGCAAGCGTACCTACACGTATTTTATTTTGTGCTTTAATTTGGGCAAGTTGAGTTTGTTGCTCCTGCATATTACAGGCGCACAACAACATAACTAAAGTGATGATAATTATTAGCTTTTCTTTCAACATTAACCGCCCCATAAAGCTCATACCCCGTTATACCAAAACTTCACTATGGCGTCACTTAGCGTTTAGCTTTTATTGGTAATTTTGCAGCTGTTTATATAAATAAAAAGTTAATTTTCTGAAAAGCGCAATTTGGAGTTAAAACTGAGTGCTACTTAGACTATAATGCCCGCCTAAAATATCGTTCAATCCCTAACCCCGGATGAAATTATCTATGTTGATCCTTCGTGGTGCACCAGCACTTTCAGAGTTCAGAGTTAATAAAATTTTAGCGCGTTGCAAACTATCGCAACTTCCAGTCACCAATGTATATGCCGAGTATGCACATTTTGCCGATTTAACCTCGCCTTTGAGTGTTGATGAGCAAACTAAGCTTGAAAAGCTACTTACTTATGGCCCAACTATTGCCGAGCATACCCCAGCAGGCACACTTATTTTAGTTACACCTCGCCCTGGCACCATTTCACCATGGGCATCTAAAGCAACCGATATAGCACATAACTGTGGTCTTAAACAGGTTCACCGTGTTGAGCGCGGTATTGCTTATTACGTAGAAGGTGAACTAAGTGCAGAGCAACTTGAGCAGGTAGCGGCTTTATTACACGACCGTATGACTGAGGCAACGCATAGCGAGCTTGCTTCGGCAGCACAATTATTCCGTAACGACTCGCCTCGTGAAATGTCATCAGTTGACATTTTAGGTGGCGGGCGCGAAGCATTGGCTGCTGCAAACGTTGAACAAGGTTTTGCGCTTGCTGATGACGAGATTGACTACCTAGTAGAAAACTTTAAAAAGTTAGGCCGTAACCCTAACGACATAGAGTTATTTATGTTTGCCCAAGCAAACTCAGAGCATTGTCGTCATAAAATATTTAACGCTGATTGGACAATTGATGGTATTGAGCAGCCTAAATCGCTGTTTAAAATGATCAAAAATACATTTGAGCACAATCCTGAAAATGTACTGTCGGCGTACAAAGATAACGCAGCAGTAATGAAGGGCTCAAAAGCGGGTCGCTTTTTCCCGAATGCGCAAGGTGAATATGCGTATCATCAAGAAGACATAGAAATTTTAATGAAGGTAGAAACCCATAACCACCCAACAGCGATTGCACCATTTTCTGGTGCGGCTACAGGCTCGGGTGGTGAAATTCGTGATGAAGGCGCAACGGGCCGCGGCTCTAAGCCAAAAGCGGGTTTAGTTGGTTTTACTGTTTCTAACTTACGTATTCCGGGTTACGAGCAACCGTGGGAGAGCGACTTTGGAAAGCCTAACCGTATCGTAAATGCCCTTGATATTATGATGGACGGTCCTTTAGGTGGCGCGGCATTTAATAACGAGTTTGGCCGTCCTAACTTATTAGGGTACTTCCGTACCTACGAAGAAAAAGTAACAAGCCACAACGGTGAAGAGGTGCGCGGTTACCACAAGCCTATTATGCTTGCCGGTGGTTTAGGTAATATTCGTGCTGATCATGTGCAAAAAGGGGATATTCCAGTAGGTGCAAAACTTATTGCACTAGGTGGCCCTGCAATGAATATTGGCTTAGGCGGCGGTGCAGCATCAAGCATGGCATCGGGTCAATCTAACGAAGACTTAGATTTTGCATCTGTACAGCGTGAAAACCCAGAAATGGAACGCCGTTGCCAAGAAGTGATTGATAAGTGTTGGCAACTAGGGGATAAAAACCCAATTGCCTTTATTCACGATGTAGGCGCCGGTGGCTTATCTAATGCATTCCCTGAGCTTGTAGATGATGGTGGCCGTGGTGGTAAATTCCAACTACGTGATATTCCTAACGATGAGCCGGGCATGGCCCCGCACGAAATTTGGTGTAACGAATCGCAAGAACGTTATGTGTTGGCTGTTGCTGTTGAAGACTTTGATCGTTTTGAAGCCATTTGTAAGCGCGAACGTGCGCAGTACGCAGTAATAGGTGAAGCCACAGAAGAGCGCCACTTAACTGTTGCCGACAGCCACTTTGATAATAGCCCTGTTGATTTACCGCTTGAT
Source organism: Pseudoalteromonas sp. S3785 (assembly GCF_005887365.1). Lineage (NCBI taxonomy): Bacteria > Pseudomonadati > Pseudomonadota > Gammaproteobacteria > Alteromonadales > Pseudoalteromonadaceae > Pseudoalteromonas > Pseudoalteromonas sp. S3785. Next base: position 7,207 of record NZ_PNCT01000073.1, read on the forward strand.
GTATTACTAGGAAAAGCACCTAAAATGCATCGTGATGTAACTTCAAAGCAAGTTACCGGCAAGGCAATTGATGCAGAGTCAATTGATATAGCACAGGCGGCTCAGCGTTTATTACGCTTACCGACAATTGCAGAAAAAACATTTTTAATTACCATTGGCGATCGCTCAGTAACCGGTTTAGTAGCACGGGATCAAATGGTGGGTCCTTGGCAAGTACCTGTGGCTAACTGTGCAGTTACCGCAGCAACGTACGACACTTACCACGGCGAAGCTATGTCACTGGGTGAGCGTACGCCGGCTGCACTATTAAACTACGGTGCATCGGCACGTTTAGCTGTGGCAGAGTCACTAACCAATATTGCCTGTGCCAACATTGGCAGCCTTGAGAACATTAAGCTTTCGGCTAACTGGATGGCTGCAGCCGGTCACCCGGGTGAAGATGCAGGCCTTTATGAAGCTGTAAAAGCGGTAGGCGAAGAGCTTTGTCCTGCGCTTGGTTTAACTATACCTGTAGGTAAAGACTCTATGTCGATGAAAACGACATGGAAAAACGAGGATGATGCAACTGAGCAATCGGTAACGTCGCCCTTATCACTTATTATTACTGCCTTTGGCCGTGTTGACGACGTGCGTAAAACAGTGACTCCGCAGTTACGTACTGATAAAGGCGATACATCACTTATTTTAGTTGACTTAGGTGCGGGTAAAAACCGAATGGGTGCATCAAGCCTTGCACAGGTTTACAAGCAGCTTGGTAATGTTACGCCAGATGTTGACAGCCCTGAGCTACTGAAAGGCTTTTTCAATGCCATGCAAGCACTTGTAGCAGATAGCAAGCTACTTGCTTATCATGACCGCTCAGACGGTGGTTTATTTACTACCGTAACTGAAATGGCATTTGCAGGGCACACAGGTGTGACTGTTGATTTAGCTGGTTTAACAGGGACAGACCTAGAAGCACTTTATAACGAAGAGCTTGGCGCAGTAATTCAAGTTGCTAACAGCGATTTAGAGGCCGTAAATGCTGTATTTGAGCAACATGGTGTGGCTGCAATTAGCCACGTGATTGGCTCGCTTAATAGTGACGATAGCATTGTGTTTAACCGTGGTGAGCAAACAGTACTTAATCATACTCGTACTGAGCTTCGTACAATTTGGGCCGAAACAACGTACCAAATGCAAGCACGTCGTGATAACCCTGATTGTGCAAAGCAGGAGTTTGATGCCAAGTTTGATGCAAAAGATCCAGGCTTAAACGTAAAACTTAACTTTGATTTAAACGAAGATATAGCCGCGCCGTACATTGCAACGGGCGCTAAGCCGCAAATGGCTATTTTACGTGAGCAAGGCGTTAACTCGCATTTAGAAATGGCTGCTGCGTTTAACCGTGCTGGTTTTGCCGCTGTTGATGTACACATGAGCGATATCCTCGAAGGACGCTTAACCCTTGAGCAATTTAAAGGCTTAGTGGCATGTGGCGGTTTCTCTTACGGTGACGTATTAGGTGCCGGTGAAGGCTGGGCTAAGTCTATATTGTTTAACGATATGGCACGTGAACAGTTTAAAAACTTCTTCCACCGTGAAGACACCTTTAGCTTAGGTGTGTGTAATGGTTGTCAAATGTTATCAACGTTGAAAGAGTTAATTCCGGGGACTGAGCATTGGCCACGTTTTGTAACAAATAAGTCAGAGCGTTTTGAAGCACGCTTTAGCTTAGTAGAAATACAAGAAAACCCGTCAGTGTTCTTCAGTGGTATGGCTGGGTCGCGTATGCCAATTGCTGTATCACATGGTGAAGGCCATGCTGAGTTTGCAAATGATGCTGCCACTCAAGCTGCGCTTGACAGCGGCACTGTTGCGGTTAAATTTGTAGATAACTACGGTAACCCGACAACACAATACCCGGCTAACCCAAATGGTTCACCAGAAGGTATTACCGGTATTACCTCTACTGATGGCCGTGCCACTGTAATGATGCCGCACCCTGAGCGTGTATTCCGCACTGTTGCTAACTCGTGGCACCCAGATGAGTGGAAAGAGGATAGCCCGTGGATGCGTATGTTCCGCAATGCACGTAAAAATGTCGGTTAAAAACGCCATATACAAGTTAGATTCATAATCTAGCTGTAAAATAAAAAAGGCTGCACTGTGCAGCCTTTTTTGATTGCGTAGATTTAAAATTACGATAGTTTGTAATACCATTCCGCATAATTAAGTGATCTATTTTGAGGATGTATAAACGTGTTGATAGCAAGGCAAAAAATTCGCTATCTAGTTGTTCTAAATGAGAATTTTTTAACGCAGATAGCGACACGTTTAGCCCCGCAAAATGATTAGATATTATTGCGGATTGGTATAAGGTATGAATAAAAGCTTATAAGGATAGTATGTTAAAGCGCGTTAGTTTAATTATAGGTGCTGTAATGCTAAGTATAGTTTTGCTTGGCTATGTATTTCGTTTGCCACTATTACAATGGGCTGTAGCACCTGCGCTTGAAAAAGCAGGCGTTACTTTAAGTTGTCTAGACTTTTCGCTTACGAGTAAGTTAAATGTGCACGTACAAAAAGCGTGTTTAAGTTATCAAAATCAAGAGCTTGTTGTTACAGGCATTACCGCAAATACTCGGCATGTTGAAATTAAGCAAGCGGCGCTTAATGTCAATCCGTTTCCACAAAGTGATAAAGAAAGCAGCCCTGCAACAATTTTAGATTTAGCCCTTCCTGAAAAAAGGCCAACAATTACAGTTGAGCAACTAAGTATAAACAGTGCGCTTTTAAAGCGCCCGCTTGTGCTAAATATTACCGAGCCTAAGCTTAACCACTTTGTAGTCAATGGTGATTTAAACGCAAGTGCAACGCTTTACAATAATAAGGTACAAGGGCAGCTTAAAGTTAATGATGAATTACTTAAACAGTTACTTAAAACCGATAACGCGTTATTAAATGGGCTTAGCTTTGATTCAGCGCAGGCATTTAGCTTTAACGGAGTAGAGGCAAGCCTTACTGGTGAATTACAAGCCCAGTATGACTATAAAATACAAAGCTGTGATATAACAAACAGCTCCAAAGGTGTGCTAAGTGCTACCTATCATTTAAATAGCCAAAACCTTGAGCTTGACCCAAGCACGCTTAAAAACAATGTAAAACTTAGTAATAACTGCCAAACTCTTATTCCTGAAAGTGCCTACAAGTCATTTGCTGTAAAGCAGCTACCACTTAATTGGCAATGGGCTTTAGCTAAACCAATTAGTGCTGAACATAACACTCTATCTTTACCGTTAATAACGCTCAAAAGCGCAGAGCAAGCCAAGCAAAATATAGATATGACGTTTACAGATACGTTTATAAATACGGCTGCGCCATTACAAAGTGCGCGCACGCAGCTTAAAGCGCAGCTACACACTGATGATATAAAGGCTGTAGTGCTAAATACGCAGCTTGAAAATGAACAACTAAGTGGCAATTACGATATTGCGCTTACTGCTTTGCCTGAATTTTTACCGGCTGAGGCTAATAATGTAAAAGCCGCAGGGGATTTTACAGTTACTAAGCTTATTGACTTTAAGCCCGTAGGTAACGCACGTATTGAACTTAGCTTTGATAGCGCAGCTGCTTATGGCAATGCTCTTACCGGGTACACAGGTAACCTTAAAGCAAGCATGAATGAAAAGCTCGATGCAAAAGTAACGCTTAAAAGTAAGCTTAATAGCGTGCAATACAACGAATTTAAACTTACCGGTATTAATAACACCCTTAGTGCTAGGGCAAACTTAGGTGTGGGTGAGTTATTTGCTCACTTAAATGCAAGCACTCAAATAAACACACTGACAAGCCCAAATGTCGATTTAAATACAATAAACGTGACGTCAACAGGGCTGCAAAGTCGCGCGCTTAAAGCGTCGCATCATGTACTTATAAATGGTGTTGAGCTGGTGGCTAATCACCATGTTTCAAAAGTAGCGCATCCGTTTGAAGTGATTATACCGCAGCAAAGTGTGCTTTCGTTAAATTCGATTATTAGCCAATTTGAGCCATTAGCTCAACTCACTCAAGGCGAGTTTGGCGGGCGTATTAGTGGCGATGTTAATTTACAAAAAGCCAATTTTAATTTAACCGTTGGTGATACCAGCGCGCTTTACAACGATTACTTAGCTAATCAGTTTAGTACGCAATTTAGTGGGCAGTACGATTCAGGGCAGCTTAATGTTGCCCCTACTACCTTTAACGTAAATGAATTAAGAGCGGGCGCGGTAGTTAATAATATTAATGGCAAAATAGAAGTGGTAAATAATAGTGCGCAAGCCTTTAATATAGTTGGCAATGTGTTTGGTGGGGGATTTGAATTAGATAAATACTCGCTTTTAAAACCTCAGCAAACAGCACATGTTACGTTTGAAAATGTTGATGCTAGTAAATTAATAACGCTTGACGATAAGTCGGGTATTACCCTCACCGGTAGGCTAAAAGGGTCGTTGCCATTTTATTTTGATGAAACAGGGGTTGAGGTAAAAAATGGTAGCCTAGCCAACCAAGGCCAAGGGAAGCTTATTATTAGTAATAACGAAGCGTTTGACGCCGTTATGCGCCAGCAACAAGAGTTACAACCTGTACTTGGCTTACTCAAAAATCTTGATATACAAAAGCTTAACAGTACAGTGGCGCTTAAAAGTGATGGCTGGTTAAACTTAGGTGTTAACTTACAAGGCTTTAATGAGCCAGAACAGCAGCAAGTGAACTTTAACTATAACCACGAAGAAAACGTGTTTACGCTACTAAGAGCGCTAAGATTAAGTGACGAAATAACGCAAAAAGTTGAGCAGCAATACGCTAAAAAAGGAAACTAATGATGAAAAATTTGTTGAGCATTAAGGCTATTATTGCACTTGCTGCTATCAGCGCTTTGAGTGCATGTACCCACAGAGTAGAAGTGGCAGCGAAAGAGCCGATAACGATCAATCTAAATGTAAAAGTAGATCACGAAATTCGAGTGAAAGTAGATAAAGAACTCGATAATTTATTCAGTGACGACAGTGAATTATTTTAGGAGCTAAATGATGACTATAAAAAATAAATTAAGTATTGCCGCTCTAGTAAGTGCAGTATGTTTGTCGTTTTCGGCGTGGGCTATCACTTTAGATGATGCTAAAAACCAAGGCTTAGTGGGTGAAGATAGCTCAGGTTACTTAGGGCTTGTTGTACAAAACAGCGAGGCAAAAGCAGTGGTTGAGGAAATTAATGCTAAACGCAAAGCACAGTATTTAAAGCTGGCTAAAAAGAACGATTTATCACTCGCCCAAGTAGAAGCACTCGCAGCAGCTAAAACAATCGAAAAGACCAAAAGTGGCCACTATATTGAAGTGAATGGGAACTGGGTTAAAAAGTAGTATTGAATTTGATACTTAAAGACCGAGCGTTTAGGCGCTCGGTTTTTTTATGTTTGCTAAAAGTTGCTGCCAAAAGACGATGCCTTTTCGCCTTGCAAGCTTTATATTGTGTTCTGGTATAGATTCAGGCTCATTATAGTTATCAAGCGCTTCGCTCATACTCAGTTCGCGTATTAAATGCAGTGTAGGGTAGGGTGCTCGGTTGGTGTAATTTGCTGCATCATCTTCATCGCTGTCGGCAAATACGTAATCGGGGTGAAAATTAGCAATTTGGTATTTACCTTCAAACCCTTGCGCTACCAGTAAGGCATTGGCTAAATCAACTAAATCTAAAAAGCCTTCAAAATCGCTAAAGCCGTTATCAAACAATATTAATGTGGTTTCACGCTCGGGATTTTGATCAAGCTGCACACACTGATCTAGCATGTCCATGACAGCGTCATCAATTTTATCTGCTGGGCTAAGCACATAATGAATACAGTTGTTTTCTACTTCTTTACGGGCAAATGGGCAAAAGTTATATTTTACAATAACAGAAGATACCCACTCGCGGGTTTGGGTAATTGCTTGATGAGTCATGCTTTTGGCTCTAAATACTGATTTATAAGGGTCAATGTTTTTTTAATGGCGCCTTGGTTTTTTACTACACATTGCTGCGCTTTAATCCCCAAACTTTGGCACGCTTTGGTGTTTTGGCTTAAATTAATTAATTGTTTAGCAAGCTCGTCGGTATTTTCAACAACAACGGCCCCTTTAAGTTTAATTAGCTCAGGGTATACATGGTCAAAATTATATGTATGCGGGCCTGTAATAACACCAACTGAAAAAGCAGCAGCTTCAAGTGGGTTGTGCCCACCTCGGCGAATTAAACTGCCGCCTATGTAACTTACATTCGCTGCGCCATATAAACACTGTAGCTCGCCCAATGTATCAGCTAATAGCACGTGCTCGTTTTGATAGTTATTGTCGCTGCGACGACTAAAACTAAGGGCGCTTTGAGCTAACGTCTCGGCTACTTTATCAAACTGTTCAGGGTGGCGCGGTGCAATAATTAAAAGGGCATTAGGGTATTTTTTTAATAGCTGCTGATGAGCGTTTAATATCATTTCGTGTTCTAGCGGGTGAGTAGAGCCTGCCACCCATACAAAACGTTCTTTGGTTTTATACTCGGTTTTAAGATTTGCAATTTTAGTTAGTTGCTCATTGCGTGGTGTAATGTCGAACTTTATTGAGCCTGTAACATGGCTTTTAAAAGAGGGTAAACCCAGTTCTATAAAGCGCTTAGCATCATTTTTATTATGACTTGCGAGCACTGAAATTGAACGCATAATTAATTGCGTTAACCCTGCCACCTTTTGATACCCTTGTTGCGATTTTTCACTCAAGCGAGCATTAAGCACCAATACCGGAATATTTTTTTTATGGCTTATGGCCATTAAATTAGGCCACAGCTCAGTTTCTAAAATACACAGTGCTTGTGGATTTATGCGCTTTAAAAATCGAGCACTCGAACCTGCAAAGTCTATAGGTAAATAACAACACGCCACGGTATGTTTAAATTGTTCGCTAATTTGCGCACGCCCGGTAGGCGTATTACAGGTAATAAGGATATTTAATTGCGGGTGTTGTATTTTAAGTGCTTTAATAAGTGGCGCTGCTGCAAGCACCTCACCTACAGAAGCGCAGTGGAACACAACCGGTTTAGCGCTATTATTAAATAAGTGTTTGCTAATAAAACCAAAGCGCTCTTTAAAGTGCGCGCGGTAGCCTTTATTTTTTTTACCTCTTAGTACATATAAGTAAAATACAATCAGTGGGCTAATTAAAATTAAAGCGAGTGAGTAAAAAATGCGTGCCATACTGAACTTTTATTAAGGTAAGTGGCGCTAGTTTAACGCGAAAGTGATAATTTCTGAACATGTTAAGCACGAAATTATAATTCAGTTCAGCTATATTCCCATAAAATACACACAACTAAATAAAACTATGGAATAATGGATTTAATTTTTTCCTGCCATTTCAGTTCCTAGAGGAATTTTTCATGTCAATTATCGATTCTGTGGCAACAAGCTACGTTGAAAGTTTAAACCGTCATCAAGCCTTATTTGAAACGATGGAGGCTTATCATCAAGAGTCTATGCAATTATTAGAAGCGTGCCACAGTGCATTGCAAGCTGGTGGTAAGGTTATTTGGTTTGGTAACGGTGGCAGTGCAGCTGATGCGCAGCATTTAGCAGCTGAGTTTGTAGTGCGTTATAAATTAGAGCGTGGCCCATTAGCTTCTATCGCACTCACTACAGATACCTCAATCCTGACTGCGCACAGTAACGATTACCACTTTGATACGGTATTTGAGCGCCAAGTTCAGGCTTTATGTAAACCTGAGGATTTAGTGATTGGTTTAACAACCTCAGGTACCAGCGCCAATATTAATCTAGCGCTTGAAGCGGCTAACAAAATTGGCGCGTTTACGGTTGCCTTAACCGGACGCGAGGGCGGTAAAGTAAAAGACATTGCTAAATTGCCCATTATTATAAAAAATGATGAAACAGCCCGTATCCAAGAGGCACATATGTTTATTGGTCATTGGTTGTGTGAAGCCATCGATATGGTTGTTGCGGAGCAGCAGTAATGGATTTATCGCTATTAAAAAACTTGTCTAAAGCGCGTATTTTAGTTGTGGGCGATGTTATGCTAGACCGTTACTGGTATGGCGATACAGGACGTATTTCGCCTGAGGCTCCGGTACCGGTTGTAAAAGTAAGTAAGTTTGAAGATAAAGCAGGTGGCGCTGCCAATGTGGCAAAAAACATTGCTAGACTTGATGCAAAAGTAGGGCTACTTGGTTTAATTGGTGAAGATGAAAGCGGGCAAATTTTAGAAACCATTTTAAAAGGTGAGAAAATAAGTTCTCAACTTGTGAGTGTTTGTGATTTACCGACTATTTCTAAAATGCGTGTTATTAGCCGCCATCAACAACTTGTACGCCTAGATTTAGAAGAAACCTTTAGCGAGCAGCATAGCCAGCTGTTATTAAACCGCTTAGAGCTAGTACTTGATGAATACGACTTTGTGGTATTTTCCGATTACAGCAAAGGCTCGTTAAGCTTAATTAAGGAGATGGTGAGCGTTGCTAAAGCCGCAGGTAAAACTGTACTGATTGACCCTAAGTCGCCCGATTTACACTTATACGAAGGCGCAGACTACATTACCCCAAATTTACATGAGTTCAATTTAGCAGGTGGTAAAACAGGCTCTGAAGAAATTTTAGCGCAAAGCGCCCGTGAACTAATTAGCAAAAATGGTATTAAAGCCATGCTACTTACACGCTCAGAGCAAGGTATGTCATTAATTAATGCCGATGAAAAACATGACTTTGCGGCTCAGCAGTTAGAAGTAAGCGATGTAACTGGCGCAGGTGATACCGTAATTGCAACTTTAGCTGTAATGCTTGGAGCAGGTATGGCCCCTAAAGATGCAGTAGAAATTGCTAATTTAGCCGCCGGTATTGTGGTAAGTAAATTGGGTGCGGCAACAGTGTCACCAGAAGAGCTAAGCCAAAAGCTTGGTCAATACTTACACACCAATGGCGAGCACTACCAAACGCCGTTTGACGATGTACTGCAACATATTGAGTTTGCTAAGCAAAACGGCGAAACGATAGTGTTTACCAATGGCTGTTTTGATATTTTACACGCAGGCCACGTGCGCTATTTAGCACAAGCCAAAGCGCGCGGAGATAGACTCGTTGTTGGGCTAAACAATGATGATTCAATTACCCGTTTAAAAGGCCCTGAGCGCCCAATAAACCCACTTGATGAGCGCGCAATGGTATTAAGTGCACTTGCCTCTGTTGATTGGGTAATACCCTTTGGCAGCGCTGAGGAAAACGACACGCCAGCTAAATTAATCGAGCAAATTAGCCCTGATATTTTAGTAAAAGGTGGTGATTATACTGTAGAGCAAATAGCAGGGGCCGATCATGTCCTGCGCCATGGTGGAAAAGTAGAAGTACTGACGTTTTTAGATGGTTGCTCTACATCAAAAGTGATTAGTAAAATAAAGCAGTGATATAGATATTTGTTTCAAATAAAAAGGGTTGAAAACGCAGTTTTCAACCCTTTTTATTATTACGCATACAATTTTTTAAAAGTTATATTCGTACTTAGCAAACGCTGAGGTGTCGTTTTCAGCGCCATCATTGTTTGATGCAAAAGCGCCAAGCGTTAAGCGCCCACCCATTGCAAGTTGCCTGTAACGAAGCTCAACTTGTTTTGAGTTATAACCAGTTTTGGTAATTGTATTACCTAAGTCTGGGTTGTTAGGGTAGCGATCGCGATTATCGCTGTTGTAATCAACGCTACGCAGCTTTACTTGCCAATCATCACCATTTGAAAGTTGGCCAAGTAGTGTTAACACGACTGACTGTGCATCGTTATCATAGGTTGAGCCAATAGTGCGGCCATGGTAACGATAGCCCGAATTATAATCTGAGTGTTCGTAGTAGCAGTTTTCATTGGTTGATTCGGCCGAGCACGATACACCTGTGTCTATGTATTCAACGTTAACGAGCACATTTTGATTGTAAATGCGCTGCGTAGTTTGTACGCCAAATAAGTATGCTCTGTCGGCTGGTTTAAATTGCGAGCTGGCATCTTCGCCAATTGTACTTGCGTAGATGGCATAAGGATGACTAAATAAAGTGTCAGACCAACGCACATCTATGCCAGCAAGCTGATTACCGATTTTAGACTCTAGAGAACTATCGCAATTTTCATTGCCATCAATACAATTTGTTTGCCCAGTAATTACATCAATGAAATCACCTGCCGAGCTTGGTTGGCCTTCGCCAGCCCACTGTGCAGACCAACTTAAAGCAACCTCTAGTTGCTGCATTGGACGAAAGTTTAAACGGCTACTCCAAAGTAATGCATCAGGAATAACGCGGGTTGATTCTAACTTTGCCATTTGCGCGGTAAAGCTCCACTGGCCAAGCCAACTTAACCAAGGCGTTTCAAACGCTGTGCTTTGCTCACGGGTTACACTGAGTGCTGGCAGTGGCTTTGCATTACCCGACATAATTAAACTGTTATCAACACCTGGGCCCCAAAACTGCTCTATGGCACCGGCTCTAAAAATCCAATTACCTAAGCGGTAGGCTAAGTAGCTATCGTCAAATGAGGTATCGTTACACTCTTCAAGTGCTTGTTCGTTAGTGGCTATATCATCGGTTTTTTTGCCCTCAACCAAGCATTGTTTACCATCGTTTCGGTAATTAACGGCTACCTTTGCTGCAAAGTTATCGCCAAGGTAAGCGTAGGCTGCTGAAAGCTCAGACTCCTGTGTGTTGGTTGCTCCAAAGCTGGTGGCTATAATTGGGTCTGATGCAGCAAACGCTGAGAGTTGTACACTGTGCGAGCTACTGTTTTCAGACTTATAACGATGTTTTACACGAAGTAATGCATCTTGAAGGCTGGGAGATAAAAGCTCAAGCTTGCTCGATTCTAACTCCCCAATAAAACTTTTCCACATTAGCGGGTAGGTGGTTACAGGCGCTAAAATAACACCGGCATCAGCCAGCTGTTGTATATCGGCTCTGAGTCCGTAATCGTCTGGCTTTACCCAGGGCTCTGCCGTTACTGATGCGCTCATAGCGCAAAAAAGAGAAGAAAGTAGAAAAATTCTGTTTCGCAAAGTTCAGATCCTTGTGATTAAGATTGCGGCTAAGTTTACCAATCTAGCAAGGCTATTGCAGTAAATAATCTATTTTATGGCGTTAAATTTGTGTATAAAAATGTAACCTAGCTATCGTAAAAACAATGGGATTGATATACTGCTGCGCAAATAGGAAATAGAGAATGCAATGAGCAACAAACGACTTTTATTCATACCCGTATCATCGCCACAAGGAATAGGCGAATACATGCGCTCGTTGTTGCTAGCTCAAAGCTTAGAAAGTGAATGCCCAGGTTCACTTAGTATCCATTTTGTTTTAAATAAACACACGGCCTACGCTAAAAACTGCCCATTTGATGCCACCTTGCTTGAGCGCTCCGCAACTAAAGAGCGCGATAAAGTGTGTGAAGTTATCGCTGATTTTAAACCCGACATTGTTATATTTGACTGTGCAGGGCGCGCAGCTCACATGAAAGCGGCCAAAAAAGTGGGTGCCAAAGTGGTATTTATTTCTCAACATGCCAAAAAAAGGGCGAAAGGGTTAAAGCTTAACCGTATTAATTTAATTGATAGCCATTGGGTGGTACAGCCCGATTACTGCATTGAACCTCTGAGCTGGGCTGAAAAAGCTAAAATAGATATGTTTTCTTTGGCTATGCCTAAAAATGTGGGCCCTTACATAGCATTTTCATCAGCGTGTGATACCAAACAGGTGTTAAAAAAATATCAGCTTGATGAACAAGGCTACTTTATTGTGAGTGCAGGCTCTGGCGGTCACATGCTAGATAACCAAAACTGTGCAGATGTATTTTTTGCCGCCGCAGAGCAGGTTTCATTACAAACAGGCTTAAAAGCAGTGGTGGTATTTGGCCCTAACTATAATAAAGCGTTGCCAGTATCAAATGCGGTTTTAAATTTAAATACGTTAGAAAATAGTGAGTTTTTGTCGCTTATGGAACAAGCAAAATTCGCGTTGTTAAGTGCTGGCGACACCCTATTGCAAGCCATTGCGGTTAAAACACCTGTTGTAGCCTGTGCTATTTCAAAAGATCAAACACAGCGCTTAGCAAGTTGCACCACAACCGGTGTGGTAATTAAAGCGAACTTTGAAATTCAAGACATAGTAAATAAAGTCAGTGCTTTGCTAATAGAGCCTGATTTTAACCAGCTTTTAGAAAAATACGCTTTGCTTGAAAGCACGCATAGCTATGAAGAAATAACGCAAGGGGTTAAAAGCATGCTAATGGTTGCCGATAGATGAATATAGTGATTGTAATAGATTCATTAGCGGGTGGCGGCGCCGAAAAAGTGATGTTAACCCTTGCTCAGCAGTTAGTAAAAGCGCATAGCGTGACTATTTTATCGCTGGCTAATAAATATGAATACACTATCCCTGCGTGTATTAAGGTTGAAAGTTTATTCACCGATAAAGCCACTAAAGTGGATCGTTTTTGGAAAATAAATAAAAGTGTAGCAAAGCTAGAAGCGTGGTTTAATAACAAACAAAAACAAACTGGCCCTATAGATTTAGTACTTAGCAATTTAGACAGAAGCAATAACTTATTGGCTAAGAGCCAGATTAAAAATGTTCACTTTGTTATGCATAACTCTGTTAATGCAGAGCTTGCTAGGCAAAAAAAATTAGGCCCGCTATCTTATCACTACCTTAAAAAGTCAAAGCAAAACTTAAATGGAAAATCTTTGGTGTGCGTGTCTAAAGGGGTAGAGCGCGAAATTACTCAAGGGCGTTTAATTAGCCCAAGTGCCATCACCACTATTTATAATCCCTTTAATTTAGAGGATATAAAGCAGCTCTCAGATGAGGTGAATGCGCAAATTCCGCAATCGCCGTATATTATTCATGTAGGGCGGTTAGCTAAACAAAAGCGCCATGATATTTTATTTGCGGCATTTGCAAAGCTTGATAAAAAATACAAATTAGTCCTTCTATGCAATAAGCCTAGCAAAGCATTTAAGCTTGCCAAAGCGCATGGTATTGAGGAGCAACTTATAGTGCCTGGGTTTGAACAAAATCCGTATAACTGGATAAAGCAGGCCGAGGCGTTAGTTTTAAGCTCTGATTTTGAAGGGCTCCCCACAGTGTTAATTGAAGCACTCGCTGTGGGTACGCCAGTGGTAAGTACTAACTGCACGTTTGGGCCGAGTGAAATTTTAACAAACGATTTAGCCAAATATTTAGCACCGGTAGGGCATAGCGATGAGCTAGCAGCTAAAATTGAGCTGGTTTTAAACACTAAGCCTAATGTAGCTAATGCCGATATTTTACAAAAGGTAACGGCCGACCAAGTTGCTAAGCAATACCTAGCTTTGTGTGGTTAACTGGCTTTTATAAAGCGTTAATAACGTTTGCCAGTCATTATCTTGCCAATAAAATGCGTTGTTGCGTCCTCGCTCTTTTAAAAATGAGCGCTCTAAACGGGCCATATTACTTTGTTGCCACTGTTTATTTAATGGTTTTATTTCACCGCGATCAAAGTCGATAATATACACTTTGCCCGTTTCATTAAATAAAATATTATTTATATTTAAATCCGCGTGATACACGCCTTTTGAGTGAAAGAGAGCCACAGTACTGGCAATGCGCTCTAGCTCATCGCCCGTTAGTGGGCGTTCAATTAAAATATCTAGCAGGCTTTTAGCCCCTTTTACAGCCTCAGTAATTATATCACCACGATAAATTAAGCCTGTGGTTGTTACTTTAGCGGCAATGGGTTTTGGCACATTTAAACCAAGCTCAATAAGCGTTATCATTAAGCTGAACTCTTTATACACGCGGGTGCTTTCAAGGCCAGGGTAAAGGTATTGATCGCTTAATAATTTACCCACTAAACCACCTCGCCAGTAGTGTCTAAGTACAGCGGTTAAATTATCGTGTTTAAAAAACCAGGCTGTGGCACGGCCTTTTTTAGCGCCGACTATTTTATTTTGTTGTTGCCAGTAATCTGCATCAAACCAATTTAAATCAACCTCGTTAGTATAATCGGGGTGGCTTAAAATAGTGTGTTTGCCTTGCGTTAGTGTTTTAAACATAGCTCGTAAAAGTAATTTAATAATACGTGTATATTAACGTGTTTTATAGCGCAGCATAAGTGCTTGCATTAGCGCGAGTATAATTTAAGATCGCAGTCTATTATTTAAAGCCAAATGGAACGCATGACTCAAGTGCCTAATTACTCCTCAATTTGTATTTTAAGACTCTCTGCCATTGGTGATGTGTGTCATGCTGTTAGTGCTGTACAAGCAATTCAAAAAGCACACCCCAATGCAAAAATAACCTGGGTTATGGGCAAAGTAGAAGCCATGTTGCTTGCCGACTTACCTGGGGTTGAGCTGGTGGTTTTTGATAAAAAGCAAGGTAAAGATGCACTTAAAAAATTAAAACATTCTTTTAAAGGGCAACAGTTTGATGTGCTACTTAATATGCAAGTTGCATTAAGAGCTGGCTTTGTTGCGCGCTGTATTCCGGCTAAAGTGAAAATAGGCTTTGATTGGGCTCGTTCAAAAGAATTACACAGCTTGTTTATAAATAAACGAATAGCCCCACAAAAAGAAGCGCATGTGTTAGAGGGGTTTAAAGGCTTTGCGCAGGCCATTGGTGTTAAAAACTATTCACCTACCTGGGATATGCCTTATACCTTAGCGGATGAAAGAAAAGCAGATGAGTTGTTAGGACCTGGGTATTTGTCAGGTAAGCTATTGGTGATATCGCCTGCGGCCAGTAAAGCCCAGCGCAACTGGCTGCCTGAGCGCTACGCAGCGCTTGCTGATTACGCGCATGATCAGGGCTTTAACGTGGTACTAACGGGCGGCCCAACTGAGCTTGAGATTAATTTAGCTAACCAAATTATAAAACACAGTCACTGCACTATTTTAAACCTAGTAGGTAAAACAAAACTTAAAGAGCTGCTATGTGTGCTTAAGCGCGCTGATATAGTACTCGCCCCCGATACCGGCCCTGCACATATGGCGGTAACGGTAAGTACGCCGGTTATTGGTTTATATGCGCATTCTAATCCTGCACGTACAGGCCCTTATTTATATCAAGACTATGTAGTTGAGGTATATCATCAAAACCTGCTAAAGCAAACGGGTAAAACAGCGCAACAATTGCCTTGGGGAACGCGCGTTAAGGGTGATGACTTAATGAGCCAAATAACCGTAGACAGTGTTAAAGCTATGTTTGACCATGTGGTACAAAAAGAGTCTATCAAATGAGTGTACAAGAAAAAAACAAAGCGCTTTTTTTAGACCGCGATGGTGTTGTTAACGTTGATCATGGCTATGTATATCAAAGTGAAAAATTTGAATTCATAGAGGGTGTGTTTAGTGCCTGTAAAGCATTTTATGATGCAGGTTATAAAATTATTATAGTGACTAATCAATCGGGAATAGGCCGTGGTTACTACACTGAAGAAGACTTTTTAGCCTTAACTCAGTGGATGAAAACTCAATTTAGTGAGCACAATATTAAAATTACAGATGTGTACTTTTGCCCGCACCACCCCAAAAAAGCGCTAGCGCAATATTTAAAACAGTGCCAGTGCAGAAAACCAGCGCCAGGTATGCTGTTACAAGCTATGCAAGAGCATAATATTCACCCTTCTAGCAGTGTTATGGTGGGGGATAAACTCAGCGATATGCAAGCGGCAGAAAAAGCACATATTGCAACGCGTGTTTTGGTGCGTTCAGGCCAGCATATAGATGAAAGTGCCAAACAACATGCTGATCTCGTGATTAACTCGATACGTGATTTACCGACCGTTATCACTCTTTAGATTGAGCCTTCTTATTCATCTGTAAAGTGGCAGGAATTCCTGCCAATTCGGGTGTTTGCGATGAACTGCAAACCGTGCATTTTACGCGTTAAACTTTTACAATACATCCCATCATAAACAGTGGCTTTAATGTTGTTGTTTACCCGTTCATTTAATTGGAGACTACAGATGAGAGCATCTGCTTTTTTTAGCCAACTACAAGAGCAAATCGAAGACGTTAAAGCGCAAGGTTTGTATAAAAGTGAGCGTATTATTACCTCGCAGCAACAAGCTCAGATAGAGGTTGCGTCTGGCGATAAAGTTATTAATTTTTGTGCTAACAATTACTTAGGTTTAGCAAATAGCCCAGAATTAATTAAAGCTGCGCAAGATGGTTTAGACGACCATGGCTTTGGTGTTGCCTCAGTACGTTTTATCTGTGGCACGCAAGATATCCATAAAACACTAGAGCAAAAAATTAGTGAGTTTTTAGAAACCGAAGACACCATTTTATATTCGTCTTGTTTTGATGCTAACGCGGGCCTATTTGAAACTATTTTAGGCGCTGAAGATGCTATTATTTCTGACTCTCTCAATCACGCATCAATTATTGATGGTGTTCGCTTATGTAAAGCTAAACGCTTTCGTTATGCTAATAACGACATGGTGGATCTTGAAAAACAATTAATTGCAGCTGATGAAGCCGGCGCTAAAACAAAATTAATCGCCACCGACGGCGTGTTTTCAATGGATGGTGTAATTTGTAACCTTGAGGCTGTGTGCGATTTAGCTGATAAGTACGATGCATTAGTGATGGT
The DNA here is from genome assembly GCF_005887365.1 of Pseudoalteromonas sp. S3785. Lineage (NCBI taxonomy): Bacteria > Pseudomonadati > Pseudomonadota > Gammaproteobacteria > Alteromonadales > Pseudoalteromonadaceae > Pseudoalteromonas > Pseudoalteromonas sp. S3785. The sequence goes on from NZ_PNCT01000073.1 coordinate 23,860, forward strand.
TGATGACTCGCATGCAGTAGGCTTTGTTGGCGAAAATGGTAAAGGCACCCCTGAGTACTGTAATGTGCTTGACCGCGTAGATATTATTACCGGTACGCTCGGTAAGGCGTTGGGCGGTGCATCAGGCGGTTATACATCAGGTAAAAAAGAAATTGTTGAATGGCTGCGTCAGCGTTCTCGTCCTTATTTATTTTCAAATTCCTTAGCGCCTTCAATTGTGACAGCGTCTATTAAAGTGCTCGAAATGCTTGAAAATGGTGGCGAGTTACGCGCTAAACTTTGGTCTAATGCAAAATATTTTCGTGAGCAAATGGAAGCTGCTGGCTTTACCTGTGCGGGTAAAGATCATGCCATTATTCCTGTCATGCTTGGCGATGCAAAAGTAGCGTCACTAATGGCAGACAAGCTACTTGCAGAAGGCATTTATGTAACTGGGTTTTCGTTCCCCGTTGTGCCAAAAGGTCAAGCGCGTATTCGTACACAAATCTCTGCTGCACACAGCATTGAACAGCTAGATACCGCTATTGCAGCCTTTACCCGTATTGGTAAAGAAATGGGTGTAATTTAAATTTTTATAAGCCGAGGTCAGTCCTTGGTTTTTAGTTGAGTGTTAACTATGAAAGCATTATCTAAATTAAAAGCAGAGCCGGGTATCTGGATGACAGATGCGCCAAAGCCTGAAGTTGGCCATAACGATTTACTTATTAAAATTCGTAAAACGGCAATTTGCGGCACCGACGTTCATATTTACAAATGGGACGAATGGGCGAGTAAAACTATTCCTACGCCTATGGTTGTTGGCCACGAATACGTAGGCGAAGTGGTTGATATGGGCCAAGAAGTACGCGGTTTTGCAGTGGGTGATCGCGTATCCGGCGAAGGTCATATTACCTGTGGGCATTGTCGCAACTGTCGTGCTGGTCGTGTACATCTATGCCGAAATACCACCGGCGTGGGCGTTAACCGTGAAGGTGCATTTGCAGAGTACTTAGTGATTCCTGCCTTTAATGCGTTCAAAATTCCCGACAATATTTCTGATGAGTTGGCGTCTATTTTTGACCCGTTTGGCAATGCAGTGCACACAGCTTTATCGTTTGATTTAGTGGGCGAAGATGTACTTATTACGGGAGCAGGGCCAATTGGTATTATGGCAGCAGCCGTAGCTAAGCACGTGGGGGCTCGCCATGTTGTGATTACCGATGTTAACGAATACCGTCTTGAGCTTGCGCGTAAAATGGGCGCTACTCGTGCCGTTAACGTTGCCAATGATAAGTTAGAAGATGTAATGAATGACCTGGGCATGACAGAAGGTTTTGATATTGGCCTTGAAATGTCAGGCGTACCAAGCGCATTCAATTCTATGCTTAATAACATGAACCACGGTGGTAAAATTGCCATGTTAGGTATTCCACCTTCAGATATGGCAGTAGATTGGAACCAAGTAATCTTTAAGGGCTTAGTAATAAAAGGTATATATGGCCGCGAGATGTTTGAAACTTGGTACAAAATGGCAAGTTTGATTCAGTCTGGCCTTAATTTAGATCCAATCATTACGCATCAGTATTCTGTAGATGACTTCCAAGCTGGCTTTGATATGATGATCTCAGGTCAGTCAGGAAAAGTAATTTTAAACTGGGATTAATTCTACAAAATTACAAGAAGGGCGGCTGTGGCCGCCTTTTTTTATTTAATTTATAAAGAGATTTTAATGGCTTTTAAACATATATCTATAGAACAAACACATGAGCTACTTGATAAAGAAGACGTAGTAATTGCAGATATACGCGATCCTAACTCGTACCAAGCAGGGCATATCCCTGGCTCTGAAGCGCTTTCAAATGCCAATATAGCTCAATTTATGATGGAAAAAGAGTTTGATCAGCCCATTATTATTGTTTGCTACCACGGTATGAGCTCACAAGGTGCGGCGAGCTACCTAGTCGAGCAGGGTTTTGAAGATGTTTACAGCATGGATGGTGGCTTTACTGCTTGGGAAGCGGCTTACAGCGAGCAAGTAGAGCGATGATTGAATTAGGTAGCTTAAATAACCCACGCGCTGCGCAAGGGTTTATAGACTACTTAAAAAGCCAAGGCTTAGAAGGGCAGTTACACTCACCTGATGGCAGCAATGTGGTTATAAGCGTTAAGCCTGAACATTTTCATCAGGTGCAACCGCTATGGGCGGAGTTTGTACAAAACCCAAATCATGAGCGCTATCAACAAGCTTCTTGGGATGTTGGCAGCACACAATCTGGCTTAACGTATCAAGGGCAGTCGCTTAATTTAGTAGCGCGCTTTAAAGCACTAAGCTGGCTGAATAAAACCGTCAGTATTGTAAGCGTTGCTATTTACTGTGCATTTTTATTGGGTGGCTTTGAGCAAATATACACTGCTTTGCAGTTTAACCCGAGCCAACCACTGAACTGGTTTACGCCGGCACTTGTTCATTTTAGTGCAATGCACATTGTATTTAACCTAATTTGGTGGATGTCGCTTGGCGATAATATTGAAAAACAATGCGGTAAGCTCAGTTTAGTCGGGTTATTTGTGGTTACTGCACTGATTAGTAACTGGGCCCAGTTTATAATCGTGGGTCCCAATTTCGGCGGGTTAAGCGGTGTTGTGTATGGGTTATTGGGCTTTTGTTGGATTCACGGCTATTTAAACCCTAAGCAGCCTGCGCTAGTGAGCACAGCGATTGTTGGCTTTATGTTAATTTGGCTAATACTTGGCTTTGCAGATGTTTTGTTTGTTGGTATGGCTAATTGGGCGCATTTAGGTGGGCTTTTAAGCGGCATGGCTTACGCCGTAACCGCTCATTTATTTAATGCTAAAAAAACGTGAGCTTAATGGTATAAGTACTTAGTAAATAATACTTCACGGATAATCTCTTGGCCTGTTTCTTCTTTTAACAGGCTTTTTAATTTTTCGGCACACTTTGCTCTAATTTCTTCACGCCCAGTAAGCGACTTTATTTTTTCTTCAGGCTCTTTTGAGAGTATTTCTACTAATGCATCGCGTAAAAGTGGAGTGTGATGCTCTACAATTGCAATGTCTGCGTTATTGCTAAGCATTAAGTCTATAGTCACGCGTACATAGCCCATTTTTTTACTTGAGGCACCTATGTAATTGGTAATTATATCTGGCTCAAAACCAAAATAACCCACTGTGGATTGTGCTTTTGCCCAGAAGCTAAAACAGCTTAGGCATAGTGCTAAAAAACCTGCGTATACTATTTTTTTCATCTTTAGTGTGTTTCCATTTTCTTAATACAAATAGTTTATACTTAATAGCGCTTAATAAACAGCTTCTACAATTATTTATCGCCAGTAAAACATCACTTTTTCAAATGCTTCGGCAATGTTATCATCGTCTTGGTTTTTATTTTATTGAGCTATTGTGATTACATTTCCGCTTTCTATATCTGCCAATTGGCAATGTGCATCTTTGGTAAATAACTTATCTGAGTTAGAGCAAGAGTGGCTATTTGAGCCACATTCGTTAACCGCTAAATTAAAAAGTAATGCACAAAGTTTTAGTGTAAAAGTGCTCAATGAGCAAACTTTTACTTTAAGCGATGCACAGCAGCAATTACTTGGTTCAAACACAAATAAAGCACTTAAGCGTGAGGTGCTTTTATTGTGTGACAATGCACCTATGGTGTATGCCCAAAGCTGGCTGCCAAGTACACAAACAACACTGCATAATATGGGGGCACGCCCTTTAGGCGATGTTATTTTTCAACACCCTGAACTTACCCGCAGCAATATTGAAGTAGGACGCTTTGACTCAGAGCATGCACTGCAGTCACTTGTTAAAGAGTTGAATTTAACCATGCGCCCGTTACTAGGCCGCCGTAGTGTGTTTTCTATTAATGATTACCACTTTTTAGTGTGCGAAGTATTTTTACCCGGAGCCTATTTGTACTCATGAAATTAGCCCCTTTGCAATTACAGCATAGCCCTTTTTATATTCAACTTATGCGCGTTGATAAGCCTATAGGTACATTATTATTACTGTGGCCTACTTATTGGGCGCTATGGCTTGCAAACAGTGGTATGCCTAGTCTAGTTAACTTTATTGTATTTACCTTAGGCGTAATTGTTATGCGCAGTGCTGGCTGCGTTATAAATGATTTTGCTGATAGAAAAATAGACGGCTCAGTTAAGCGTACAGCAGGGCGTCCTTTAGCCACCGGACAAGTAAGCGCCGGTGAAGCATTGAGTTTATTTGTATTACTCATAGCCATCGCCTTTGTACTAGTATTGCTACTTAGCATCAACACTATTTTATTGTCATTTGGGGCGTTGGCACTGGCTTTTTGCTACCCATTTATGAAACGTTATACGCACCTTCCACAGGTGGTCTTAGGCGCTGCATTTGGTTGGGCAATACCTATGGCATATATGGCATCAATTGACACATTGCCGCTGCAGGCATGGCTGTTATTTACCGCAAATATTTGTTGGACGGTAGCGTACGATACTATGTATGCCATGGTCGACAGGGATGATGATTTAAAAATAGGGGTTAAATCTACTGCTATTTTGTTTGGTAAATACGACCGTCACATTATATTTTTATTAAACGCAAATTTTATAGCGCTGTTGGCACTTATTGGCTTAATTAATCAGCTAGGCTTGGCGTTTGTTGCTGGTTTATGTACTGCCGCTGGGTTACTTATTTATCAGCAAGTGCTTATTCATAAACGTGCGCGTGATGCATGTTTTAAAGCGTTTTTAAATAATCACTATGTTGGATTAGCCATTTTTATTGGCTTGTTCTTGTCATTTGTATTTGCGCGTTAATTTCATCTCAACGTTATTAATTTAACCTCAGCATAGCCACTAGTTGTTGTGGCTATGTTTTTTTATCGTGGGGGATCAATTACCCCACTTATTGACGCGTTCTTTCTAAACCAGCCAGTAATAGAGTAACGCTCATTAATGGCAGGTAATACCTCGTGTGCAAATCGCTCGCTTTCAAACATAACGAGTGTCCCTGCGGTGGGTTTAATTATTATTTCGATGTGCTTACTTTTTGGTTTGTATATAACAAGCTCGCCACCTTGCTCGGGCGTATTTAAATAAAGTACTGTTGTAAATACGCGGTTAGAACGCCCTTTAAACGCATCTAAGTGCTTTTTATAAAAATCCCCATTTGTATATTTTGCATAATGGCATTCGTAGTCAAATAACCCCATAAAAAACTGACGATTAAATGTTGTCTTTATACTTTCCATTAGAGCTTGATAAGTTAGTTGGGCTTGCGAGCTGCCATCAAACCAATAGGTTTTATCTTTACGGATAGTTTTATCTATTTTTAAATCGTTTAAGCGGCCAATACCTGCAAGGCTAAAATGCGGGTTTATACGGTGGCAATCGGCCATTAAACTCTCTACTAGCTCATTAATAAGTGCGTTAGGGATAACAACATAGCCGTGGGTTTTTATTGCATCTAAATAAACATCAGGACTAAAAAGTGTGTTCATTCATGTCTGTTGATTAAAAAAGGTGCGACAGTGTAGCCTAAAAAAATTTAATAGCTAATGGTTTGTGCTGCGCTACTAAAGCAAATAAAAAACCTCCCACGTAAGCATATAAACGAAAAGTGCTTTTGAGGTTAGGCTACTGTGCTGCAGGCCTTGGCAAAAAGAAGAGTAGAACAGTGAAAGATTGACTAAACGGGCTGCCCTTAAAAGCTTAAGGGCAACGCTGGATGCTATTTTCCTTGGATTAATTAATCGCGGTAGATGCTTTTTTGATAAGCGATAATAAATGGTCAATGTGTTCGCCAACCGCTGCTTGTTGGCTTGTTTGTACAACAAGTTGTTCGTGGCTTAAGTCTTTATTTGTTTTTAGCTGTACAAGCTCTGTGTGCTCAGCAAGCGTATTGGCGTGTTCAATACTTGCAATAGCAAAGTGATCTGACTTAACCAGCCCTGACATTACTTGCTCAATGCTACCTACTTTAATACTCGCTGATTTATTGAGCATATCGATAGCTTCGTTAAGCATGCTTTGGACCTGTTTAGACTGAGAAAAACAGCCATACATAGGGTAACTGTCTAAATCGTGTTTGCTGATATCGCTTTTATTCGCTAGCGGGTGGTGTTTAGAAACAAACAACACCAGTTGGTCCGGTAGGTGTATGTCGCTGCCTATGCTGTTAATAGCCTGCGAATAAACACTAATATCAATTTCACCCTCTTGTAGCTTTCTTGCAAGTTCATGTTGTTCTTGCAATTGCATTTCTATTTTTACATGTGGGTATTGCGCTAAAAACTGTCCGCATGATACGGGCACTACACTACTGGCTTTATTGGTATAGCCAATCACTAATTTTTCATCTGAATTGCCATTAACAGATTGAGAAATTCTTTTTTTTGTATGCTCAAGTTCGGCAAGGGTATTTTTGGCGTAATCAAGAAACAGCTCACCTTCGGGTGTTAATTTGACTGAACGGGTTGAGCGTTTCACCAGTTCGTACCCCATTTCGTCTTCTAAGGTTTGAATGCTACGTGTGAGCGCTGATGTGCTTATTTGAGTTTGTTCGGCTGCTTGTCTGAAGTGGCGTAGCACACCAAGCGCTACAAATTGTTCTAACTGTTCAAATCTCACTTTATAGTCCCTTTTTATAAGTAAGTCGCGTGTGCCGCGAACATCAATAATATTAGATTCAAGCGCTTATAAGCGAAGCCTAATATATAACTGTGTTTGCAAATTTATGACATATTTGCCTCAGCATATCCCTCTTTTAGTATTATTTAAAGAGAAGACGCATTTAAAAGTATTACCAATTAGGCTTAGTTATAGTGATTTATTACTCTATTTTAAACTAGGTTAAATGAGCAAGTAATATTAAATACAACAACTTAGGCTCTTTGTAGCGTACAAAAGTAATACTTTAGACATAATTTAGCATCAATTAATAAAAAAGTATGCCAGAAAAAAGGCTATACGAAAATCTTACTTAGTGATTTGTAATGATATGATGCATAGTAACTTAAAGTATTAGGGTCTGTTAATCTTTCAAGGTTAAATTTGCAGCAGTCTGTTTGGTGTTTAGGCAAGGCAGAGCCTAAGTAGTGTGGTTATTCCCCATAATTGGGCGATAACGTAGCATTAATGCCAAACAGGCGCTGCCCAAAGGGTTCTTCCTAGGGGCTATTTACTCTTTGTTGCTCGGCATTTACTTAGC
>NZ_PNCT01000074.1:0-19282 GCF_005887365.1 Pseudoalteromonas sp. S3785
GATAGCTGATAGCTGATAGCTAAAAACCTCAACAAACCGATTCTCGCTTGCGTGTAAACATACCTCATGCTTTAATTACACCGCTAAAAAAATAAGTACTCACCAAGGCTGGTGAGCAAGCGCAATATTTAAAATAATTTTGGGATTCTACAATGGCGTTAAGCTGTAAATCACTCGCAACTTCTCTCGTAATGCTAGCAATATCAGGGTGTACAATAGTACCCGGTAGCCACTTTGAAGGCATAGATTCAAGCGAACAAACATATAACCTTGAGCAAGATCTCGAAAAAGTAAACATTCAAATTATCGACTCGCAGCTTTTAAATAAGCAAAAGTTAGCGCAAGCGGCGGCTAAGCCTATTTCAAGCAGTGCTGGTGTTAATACCAGCGATTACGAATATAGAATTGGGGTCGGAGATACGTTAACAATTGGTGTTTGGGATCATCCAGAGCTTACAATACCAGCTGCCGTGCAACGCACCGCAGAGTTTGATGGCTTCCGCGTACAAAAAGACGGCACAATTACCTACGCGTATGCACCCAATATTCCTGCCGCAGGCCGAACCATTAGTCAAGTGCGCGACGACCTAGTAAAGCGCTTAAGCCGAGTGATAGAAAACCCACAAGTAGATGTAAAAGTTGTGGGCTTCAATAGCCAAAAAGCCTATGTAACAGGTGAGGTTAAGCAGCCTGGCGTTTACCCTGTAACCGAAATACCGCTTACCCTTATTGACGCGCTAAACCAAGCCGGTGGTTTAACAGAAGCTGCAGATTGGCGTACCGTTACCTTTACCCGTGGCGATAAAACAGAAGTTATTAAGCTTGATGATTTTTATGCCCACGGCGATATTTCGCAAAACCGTTTACTACAGCACGGTGATATAGTGCATGTAAGCCGTAACGATGCACAAAAAGTATTTGTACTAGGCGATGTAAAAAAAGCGGGGTCAGTAACCCTTAATCGCTATGGTTTAAACTTAGCCGAAGCATTAAGCGATTCGGGTGGCTTAAACGAAGCAACCGCCGATGCAAACGGCGTATTTGTATTGCGTAAAAGTAACGTAGAGCAAACAGGCTATATTGCAAACGTATACCAGCTACATGCAAAAAATATTGCAGCTATGGTATTAGCAGAGCAGTTTGAGCTAGAGCCAAGTGATATTGTTTATGTAACCTCGGCCCCACTGGCACGTTGGAACCGTGTAATAAGCTTATTATTACCATCAGTATCTACAGTTGATAACATTAACGATATTGACAACTAAAAGGTTTTTTAAAATGTTTGATTCAGTTTTAGTTGTATGTGCGGGTAACATATGCCGCAGCCCTACCGGTGAATATATATTAAAGCAAAAGCTTGAAGGTAAAAATATTAAAGTATCCTCGGCTGGGTTAACCGCACTTGAAGGCAAACCTGCCGATGCCACAGCAAAACAAATTGCACAGGCACATGGAGTAAATATGGATGCCCACCAAGGGCGCCAATTAACATCGGCTTTAGTGGCGCAAAACAGCGTTATTTTAGTAATGGAAGAACGCCATTTAAACGATGTACACGCCCGTTACCCAGAGGCACGTGGTAAAACTTTTTTACTCGGTAAGTGGATTAACAACGCCGAAATACCCGACCCATACCGCCAAAGCCAAGAGGCTTTTGAACACGTTTATACATTAATCGATAGCGCATGCAGCGCTTGGCAAAAGTATTTATAAGGAATGGCTAAATTAATGACTGCCCAGCCTAGTAATAAAAGTAAAAATACCGCACAAACCACTCAAGAACTCGACTTAATGGCACTAATTGGTACATTACTCGACCGTAAATATTTTATAGCAGGCATAACCGCATTATTTATGTTTGTAGGTGTGGTTTATGCTGTATTTAGCACACCGATTTACCAAGCAACCGCTATGATCCAAGTAGAAGATGGCGGCGCATCGGTCCCAGGATTTGACGATATGGCGGGTATGTTCGAAAGTACTTCAGCCGCAGTAACTGAAATAGAGCTCCTTAAATCACGAAGTGTCATTGGCGAGGCGGTAGATACACTAAAGCTTGATATAAAAGCTGAGCCTAAGCTCTTCCCTTTTATTGGTAATCGCGCTTATCGTAAATTTATGCCAATGAATGAGGGCGACCTAGCAGAGCCAAGCTTTGGTGCTAGCAGCTACGCTTGGGGCGGCGAAAGCATAAATATATTTAGGTTTGACGTACCACGCACAGCTATAAATCGAAAATTTACCCTTGTGGCACAAACAAATAATGGGGTGGCGCTTCTAAACGCTGATGGCAACCAAATACTCGCTGGTAAAGTAGGCGAGGAGCTAACTAACGGCAAATTTAACTTAACAGTACGCGAGCTTAACGCGCGCCCAGGTACAGAGTTTATAATTACTCGTAGAGATCGCCTAAATACAATACTTGATTTACAAGCAGCTATTGGTGCAAGCGAGAAAGGTAAAGACTCAGGCATAATTAATTTAAACCTGCAAAGCACAAAACCAAGTTATGCTGAAAAAGTACTTGATAAAGTGGCTGCTATTTATGTACGCCGGAATGTAGAGCGCAACAGTGCAGAGGCACAAAAGTCGCTCGAATTTTTAGAAGTACAATTACCTGAAATTAAAAAACAGCTTGAATATGCAGAACAACGCTTTAACGATTACCAAATAAAACGCCAATCAATAAATATAACACTTGAGACACAAGGCGTATTAGAGCAAGTAGTAAAGCTAGAAACCAAACTACAAGAGCTAAATTTAAAGCGCTTAGAACTTGGTCGTAAATTTAAAAAAAATCACCCTGCATATCAAGGTATTATTGAGCAAATTCAAGCGGTAGAAAGCCAAAAAAATGAACTAATTGGCGAGGTAGGTAGCCTGCCCGAAACTCAACAAGAGCTACTACGTTTAAAGCGCGATGTGGAGGTAAGTAACCAAATATACACTTTACTACTTAGCAAAACCCAAGAGCTCGACATAGTGCGTGCGGGCACCGTAGGTAATGTACGTGTAATAGACTACGCTGAGGTAAACACCAGTAAGCCGGTAAAACCTAAAAAAACATTAATAGTGGTTATGGCGACTATGTTAGGCGGCATGTTAAGTATTGCAATTGTAATAATACAAAAAGCAATACACAAAGGGGTAGAAGACCCAAGCGATATAGAAGCCCTAGGCATACCTGTTTACGCAAGTGTACCGCACTCAGACCACCAAGATAAGCTAACTGGCTTTGCAAAGGCACGTAAAAGTAAAACTGCAAAAGCAAAAACTATACTTGCGCTCGATAACCCCGCTGACCTTTCAATAGAGGCCTTACGCAGCTTACGTACAAGCTTACATTTTGCGATGATGGAAGCTAAAAACAATTTTATTGCTATATCAGGCCCAAGCCCTGGTGTGGGTAAGTCGTTTATATCGGTTAACTTAGCCTCGGTGCTTGCGCAAAGTGGTAAAAAAGTACTCATTATTGACGCCGATATGCGTAAAGGCTACTTACAAACTCAGTTTGGCCTCAAGTGGGATGATGGCCTGAGTGATTATTTATCGGGTCGTTTAAACTTAGCGCAAGTGACTAAAACAACCAAAGTAGAAGGGTTAAATGTAATTACCCGAGGGCAAATACCACCCAATCCATCAGAGCTGTTAATGCACTCAAACTTTAGTAAGTTGGTTGAAGAGGTTAGTGATACTTACGATATAGTAATTATAGATACCCCGCCAATACTTGCGGTAACCGACCCAGCAATAGTGAGCGCACATACGGGCACTACATTACTAGTTGCGCGCTTTGGCCAGAACCATTTACGTGAAATAGAACTAACGCGAGATCGTTTTGAGCAAAATGGTATAGACGTTAAAGGCTTGGTATTTAACGGAGTTGTTAAAAAAGCAAGTAATGCTTATGGGTACTATGGGTACTATAATTATGAATATAAAAGTAATCAATGATAAGTAATATTTGTTTTATATCGTAGTTTTCTGTGTAACAGGTTGATTATGATACTTACTTTATATCTCCTGACAGGTGTTGATTTATACTTAGTTAAAAGAGCTTTATAAATGTTTGAATTTGGTGTGTTATTTTTTAGTCTTTTGCTCTTATTTAACTTTGTTTTTTTTCTATTTATCTATGAGTCTAATAAACTAGCACATAGTGGATACAATAGAAATAACTTACTTTTAATTGGAGTTGCACTAAATTTATTTACCTTTATATTTTATTTAAATACCTTAGACTATAATTATAGTGACGACTATCTACAGTATATAAATTGGTTTAAAGAAGTCTCAGTTCTCAGCAGATTTGAAGATCTGCAACGAGAAAAAGATGTTGGCTTTTCATTCTTGCTATATCTTCTATCTAGGGTTTCTGTTTCTCCGATAATTTTTACTTTTCTATTAAGCATATTCATTATCACATTCGTACTTTGGATTTCTAAGTTTGCTAAGGGGGAAAGTGGGAAATTAGAAATCGTTTTTGTTCTTTTAACGATTATGTTATTGAATAGAATGGCATTAGAGCACTACTTCAATATAATAAGGTCATTCATATCAACAGCAATTCTAATATTTATAATTTTTAAATGTCTAGAAAGAAAATATCTGTGGCTTCTACTTATACCAGCTGTATTTTTTGTACATAAAATGCAATTTCTATTATTTTTCTCAGCTTTGTTTTTTGCTAAGTTATTGCCTTTACGTCTCATTTTACTTATTTTGATTACTGGTTTTTTAAATGTATATACTGGTATTAGCTCTAAAGTTATTGCTGCTGAATTAGTAAAATATGTTAGCGTTATAGCTGGTTTTTACTCAAATGCAGGTATTACTGGTGAGCTCGTATTTTCTACCTCCAAAAAAATTCAAGTCGGTGTTTATATAATAGTTCCCCTCTCATTTCTCTATCACTATGCTATAACTGGTTGGAAGTTTGCTGAATTAATAGAGTGTCGAGATGAGATCATTTTAAAATATATATTTATTGTTTCTAGTGCCTATTTTTTACTCGTATCGGTATTTCCAGTTGCTGATAGATTTACAGTAATTCTACTTCCACTTTTATATGTTATGTTTCTGAAATACGTTCCATGGAAAATTATATGGTTTTACGCAATTTTTATTATTGCTTTTAATTTTGTAGCTTTAATTAGGAACTCAGGGTATATCGGTGTTTAATAGCTACACTATTTTTTAAATACTGTAGTGTTAATTTATGAAAAGGTTCTATGAGCATATTATTAAAAATAAGAAGAAAGCTAGGTTCTATATACTTTTATAGCGCTTTAACTTCACTTATAGGAGCTATTTTATCGTTTATATATGTAAAGTACGCAGGTTATGAAGAGTTTGGTTTGTTTGTACTTTTAATGAGTATGGTAGGCGTTATGCTCGATATTGTGAGCTCTAGAACCAGTGAGGGCGTCACGTATTTTTCAAAACTTGAGCATGATAGAAAAAATGTTATTTTTTCTGGTTGTGTCTTCGATATTGCTATTGCAACCATTTTTACTTTGGTTATTTTTTTATTCTATTTCTATTATAATAAATTTGAAGCCCTTGTTAGTATAGATGGTCAAGCTGTTATACTATACGCGTTATATCCATTTACACGTATTTTATTTGGAACTACGCAAGGTCTATTAATAGCTGATGAAAAATATAATGTAGTTATAATTATTAACTTTATATCGTCGTTTATTAGGCTTTTTTCTACATTTTTTATTATTTATTACTCAGAGCTAAACCATACTAGTATTGCCCTTACCTATGCAATTTCAACTTTTGTGTTTTTTCCACTATTAATAAGAACATTGTATTTGAGTAGCTTTTGGGACTTAGCTAATAGAATAGTAGTACCTGGTTTTTTTTCATATTCGGTAAAAACGTTTTTATCTAGCTTAGTAAAAAGTGGTAATAAAAAAATAGATAATCTAATAATTGGTTTTTATATAGGGCCGGCATTTTTAGGTTTGTATGAACTGTGCAAAAAAATAGTTCTACCAATCACTTTTTTAGTAAATCCTCTATCTAATATTTACTTTCCTGCTTTTGTTACAAACTATGCAACAGGTAATTTTGAAAAAATAAAAAATGTAATTAAAAAGTCTTCTTTTTATATTTCAACATTGCAATTGATTTACGCATTCGTAACTGTTTTGGCTATTATTTATTTACCAATGGGTATTTTTGATGGTTATGAATTTGATGAGATAATATTTGTATATTTATCCGTTTTAATTAGCTTTTCATTTATACAGCATACATGGTGGTGTCGGCCTTTTTCTAACAGTGTAGATCCCAAATTGTCTCTCTATGTGAACTTATTAATGACGTTGGGCTACTTATGCATTGTACTTCCTTTGACAGCTTTTTATGGCAAAGATTTGTTTTTAATTTTAATACCGTTATTGAATTTGTTTTTATACCTATGTTGGTATGTATTATTAAATAGGAAATTAAATTTTGTTCACTAAAATATATAATCTAAAAAAAAGAATAGAGAACAAAATAACTGTGCTCGTAATAAGCCGGTGTGTTAGAAATAAAGGTAACCTCAAAATCTATGGAAGAGTGACTATAGAAAATCCAAAGAATTTAACACTTGGAAGAAATGTTACTATTAATGAAGGAGCTTATATAAATTGTAGGGATAAGGTCTATATTGGAAATAATGTCAGTATTTCAGCTGGTTGTAAAATATTAACTACTGGACTGGACTCCAATAGAATGCATACCAGTGCCTCTGTTAAAATTGGTGATAACTGTTGGTTGGGCGTAAATTCTGTCGTTCTACCCGGTGTGCAGCTTGCAAGTAAGTGTATCGTTGGGGCTTCTGCGGTTGTTACTAAAAGTGAAATTATTGAAGGTAGTACCCTTGTAGGTATACCCGCAAAAAATATAAGAAATGGGTGACCATATGATATCTAAAATTGGAGTTTCGTTATTCTTTATTAATTACTTTATTCAAAAAGTGCTTAGGTATAATAATAAATTTCCATATTTAATACATTTTACCTCTCGAGTTCGTTCACCAAAAAATATTATAGTTAATAAAAATGAATCTAACGCATTGTTTAGATGTTTTGCTGAGTCCCCGGGGGTTTATATACAGGCCCTCAATGGAGTAGAGCTCCATTCTTGCTTAAATATAGCGCCAGGGGTGAAGATTATTTCTTCTAACCATAACCCGGGTAACCTGGATGAACATTTAGATTCATCACCCATTAAAATCGGTAAAAATGTTTGGCTAGGCGCTAATGTTGTTATTTTACCAGGTGTCGAGCTTGGAGAAAACGTAACCATAGGTGCAGGTAGTGTTGTTACTAAATCAATTCCTTCAAACAGCATAGCTGTAGGTAATCCTTGTAAAGTGATAAAAAATGTTTGTAGTTAATATAATTAATTCAATAATTGGGAAGCCTGGGAATATAGGTTATAGGTTTTCTTATGTTCAAAAAGAGCAAATAGAAAAAAAGATTGATTATGTAACTATCGCCAGAGGTAATGTTTTAAAGCATACAAAAAGTATTTTTTCTTTAGGTATATTCTCTTTAATACCTAGAGGTCTGCATTATTTACGGCGCAACTATTTTAAACACTTGAATACTAGAAAAGCCGATATGCTTTTATTTGAATTCTTTTTCGTATTGCTACTGCCTTATATTTACTTTAAATCCCGAACGCATAGCGAAAAAGTAGCTTATGTAATTGAAATATCTCCTTTTATAGTAAAAACCCTAAAAAAAATGGGGTTTCGTATTGTGTTAGATATTCCTATTGCACCTAATAACTATGTAAAAAAGGCAATAGATAATTATCAAACGCAAGAGCTGGTCTACCATTCTTACTTGGATGAAAGGGAGCGCTTATGCTTTAAATTATCGGATCTAGTTTTAGTGCCTTCAGATTTTGTTTACAAAGAGGTTGTTGAATTAACTAATAAAGACAAGGTCGAGGTAATTCCCTTTGGCTCAGTACAGAAGCCTTTTCGAAACACCGCGGCAAAATTAGGTAAAAAACATGGACTAGATTTTGTGTTTGCTGGAAATGTTTCTTCTCGTAAAGGGGTAAACTTTTTACTAGATGCTTGGAATAGCCCTGAATTTTTAAATGATACATTGCATCTTTGTGGAAATGTTACGAAAGAGATTAAAAGTAAAGTCGCTACGCTAGAGCTGGGCAATATAGTTTTTCCTGGTTTTATTAATACTCAGGAATACTTTGAAAAATGTGATGTGTATGTTTTTCCATCTTTAATGGAAGGTTCTTCTAAGTCTGTTTATGAGGCGATGGCCAATAGCTTGCCCTGTATAGTTACGTACCAATCAGGGAGTGTTATTGAACACGAAGTTGATGGTTTAATTATAAATGCTTTTAATACAGATGAGCTTAAAAACGCAATGCTCCAAATTAAAAAAATGGATTTAGCTGAAATTTCAAAAAACGCATACGTTAAAAGTGAAAGCTACACTTGGGAAAAATATATAAAGCAAGTGATGAAGGCTTTAACTCATGAGTAATAAAAAAACAATCATTTTCTCCCGTAATTTCCCCTACAATCAAGGTGGGGCTGAAAATAGTCTTCTTGAAGAGCTGCTCAAAAGTAAAACAAGAATATCTTCAATATATTTTGCTCAACAAGCGAATCATAAATATGTAAGGGGAATTGAACAGCTATCTAGCGACTTAGTTGGATACAATGATTTTACTATTTTGAAGCGGTTTTTTTATTACGAGTATGTACTAAATATAAAAAATATTGAGAGAAAAATAGCGAGCTTAGACTTTGATAAAGTTGTTACACAAAACCGTTGGGCACCTGCTGTTGTAAATGCGGCTAACAACTTAGGTAAAGAGTCTGTCTATTTTTTAAGAGACGAAACATCACTTGGTGATATAAATAACTACTATAGCGGCTTAAAACGTTTAGCTCGTGACGTATATAAGGCAGTAGAGCTTCCTGGTATTTACAAGTTCAACTCAGATAACGAAAAAGCGTTAAATGAAGCTACAAAAGTAATAGCTAACTCCAATTATATGGCAGAGCGCCTTTGGGAAAAGTATAGAGTACAAGCTGATGTTATTTATCCAAAAGTTGACTTTGATTGCCTGAAAAAAAATTATAAGCAAGCTCAATATGAAAATACTATCTCTAATGACGGGATTGTATTGATAGGTGATACAAGAATCAAAGGTGTTGATACATTTTTAGAAATTGCTAAGAGTTTCCCCAACGAAAAATTTTATATTTTTGGTAAAAATAAAAACTTTATTTCACCGCTGAAAAACGTAACACACATGGGATGGTCTAATAATACTGCCTATCCATTCTCAAGAGCTAAAGTTGTTATTGTTCCTTCTATTTGGAATGAGGCTTTTGGAAGAGTTGCTGTAGAGGCGAACTTTTTAGACATACCTGTTTTGGTAAGTAATAAGGGAGGGTTGCCTGAAGCAGTAAACTATGAAGCTAAATTTATAGTAAACAGTTTTGACGATTTAAAAAATAAATTAAGGAAGTATGTTTAGCTAATGAATTTATATTACTGTTCTTTATACTACAAAAATAATCACGTTACGGGTGCAAATAAGCGTTTTGACGAAATTGGAATTAGGCTCCTGAAATCGAGTTCATTTAATTTAGTTTGTATAGTAACTTCAGGTAATAGGCCTACATGGTGCCCCAAGGAGAACTGTATTGAAATATCCGGTTTTAAGAGTAAATTGCAGCGCCTGAGGTCTTGGATAAATCTTTCTTTACTTTTATGGAGGTTACCAAAGGGCGTTCTTTATAACGACTTTCAGCCTAAACCTACCCTTTTCGTTTTAAAGCGCCATAAACATTTTCAACTAATTCATGATTTGAGAAATTTCGATAAATTTAAACGTGGTGGACTGGGTTTATTTAGTGCTTTTTTTCAGAAAACTCAACTTAAATACTCCGAGAATGTCGTATCTGTCAGTAATTATACGAGTGAACTGGTTGAGAGTTTATGTTCAAAAAGCCGTGAAAATATCATAACTTCTTACAATGGGGTATCTGGTAGTTATGAGGATGGCTTTAACAACAGAGAGATTGATTTACTCTATATTGCTACTTATGAAGAAAGAAAAAATCATATGAGGTTATTAGAGGCCATTAGTAGAGTTACATTTAGGAAATTGAAAATTGTTTTTGTAGGTTCTGATTTAGGGCTAATGAGTCAAGTTATTGATAAGGCCAACTCAGTTAGCGCTTCTGTTGGCCATAGTTTTGAGTTCTTAGATCAAATTTCGGAAGAACAGTTAAGTGATACCTACAAAAATAGTAAGATTTTTTGTTCGCCTTCGTTATACGAAGGTTTTGGAATGCCATTGATTGAAGCATATAAATATGGCTGTTTAGTTGTTTGCTCGGATATTAAAGTATTCAGAGAAGTTACACTAAATGAGGCTATTTATTTTGAACCTACAGATGTAGATGATATCAAGTCGACTTTAGAGTCCTCTTTTTTAAATCACGATAGCTTGCTAAATAGTGAGCATGCAAAAAAAGTAACTAATTATTTTTCTTGGGATGCTATAACAAAAAGGTTAATAAAGGATATAAATAGTAAATGAGGAAGCTACTCTATATAACTACTGTAAATGTAGCTGATAACTCTGCCCAGTCTTTACAAATAGTTTCAATGTGTTCTGCATTTAGTAAATTCAAAAATAATTTTAAACTTTATTGCTTTGGTGTGAATAAGTTAGAAGTACAAACTCAATATGATATTACTTCCCTTGACACTGGCGGTAATAAGTTGTTTAGAACATTAAGAATTTGTTTTTTTGTTTTAAAAGAAAATTCCAAAAAATATGATGTTTTCACCAGAGATTTATTAGTTGCATTGATATTCAGCCTTTTAAGAAAAAATGTTATTTGGGAGGCGCATCAAGGAACGAGTAAAGCAGCTAAAATTATACTAAAGTTACTAAGCTTGTTTAAAAATTTTAAGGTTTTAACTATTTCAGAGGCATTAAAGCAGGCCGATGAAATACCAATTTCAAAAAAGAGAATTTATTCTTACCATGATGGTTGTGAATTGAATTATCACCAAGTGAAGATACAAGAGCTTATCTTTGATAAAAAAACTGCTTTGTACACAGGGGCATTACACAAGGGGGAGGATGTGGATTCGTTGAGTCCTCTATTTAATAGCTTCCCTGATTGGGATTTTATATTTATAGGCGGTAAAGAGGCGGAAGTAGAAATTTATTCAAATCGCTATTCTTCATTTAAAAATGTAAAGTTTCTTGGTCGCATGCCTCATTCAGACGTGCTTAATTACCAGTTTTCTGCGGATGTATTGTTATTTCCGTTAACGAAAACTAACAAACTTTGGAAATATACTTCACCTCTTAAATTATTTGAATATATGAAGGCAGGTAAGCCGATCGTTGGGTCGAATATAGGCTCGGTATCTGAAATTTTAGACAAAAGTAATGGCTTTGTTTTTAACGAAAAGTTAGATTTAATTGATGCTTTTAATAGTTATTGCAGGGCATCCGATGAGGACATTAAGCACATGATAGAAAAAAATAAGAGCTTAATTGAAAATCGATATAATTGGGCTTCTCGCGCAAAGTTTATTATAGAGAAAATATTTGATGACAGGTAATAATTCTTTAGCAGTTGTGATTACTGCTAACACTAGCTGGTATCTATATAACTTTAGAAAGAATACTATTTTAGCTATTATTGCTGAAGGAAATGAGGTTTATGCCGTTGCACCTAAAGATGCTTATTCAAAAAAACTTGAAGAGTTAGGGTGTAAATTTGTCAATATTGAGATTGATAGTGGGGGCACCAACCCAATTAAGGATATAGGCACACTTTATAACTTTTATAAGATTTATAAAGATAGAAAAGTTGATGTTGTATTAAATTTTACTCCTAAAAATAATATATATAGCACGTTAGCAGCAAGAACCGCTGGTGTTAGAGTCATTAATAATATTGCAGGTTTAGGGACGCTATTCATCAACGAAAGTATCCCTTCTAAAATAGCAAGATTACTTTACAAATATAGCCAATCTAAAGCTGATTTTATTTTTTTTCAAAATGAAGATGACAGAGCTTTATTTAAATTTCATAAAATAGCCCAAAATGTAAAGTCGGATCGACTGCCGGGTTCTGGAGCTGATTTATCACGTTTTAATGTAACTCATGCTCCTGATGATGGTATTGTTAGGTTTTTGCTTATTGCTCGTATGCTCTTTGATAAAGGCATAGGACAATATGTTGAAGCTGCAAGAGCTCTTAAAGACAAATACGGTAATAGCGTAGAGTTTAGGTTACTCGGTTTTTTAGATGTTGATAACCCCTCCGCTGTCTCGAAAGAGCAAATGACAGAGTGGGTAAATGAAGGCGTAGTTAATTATCTTGGGACTTCTGATAATGTTGAGGCTGAAATAGCACAGGTAGACTGTATGGTACTACCTTCCTACTACCGTGAAGGTGTGCCAAAGTCATTACTTGAGGCTGGGGCTATGGGTAAACCAATAGTTACTACTGATAATGTGGGCTGCCGAGAAACTGTTGATGATGGATACAATGGCTTTATCTGTAAACCAAAAAGTAGCAAGAGCTTAGAGTTTTCATTAGATAAAATTATTACACTTAGCCATGATGAACGATTAAAGCTAGGCAATAACAGTCGTTTAAAAATGGAGAGTGAATTTGATGAAAAAATTGTAATTGAAAAGTATCTAAAAGCAATTAAGCGATAACTTTTTGCATTAACTTTACACATCCAATAAACACAAGCGAAAATTAATATGATCTTACCTGTAATTATGGCGGGTGGCTCTGGCACTCGACTTTGGCCGCTTTCACGAGGCAATTATCCAAAACAGTTTTTAACTTTAAGCGGCGAGCAGTCAATGTTACAAAGTACTTTGACTCGTCTGAGTGGCTTGAGTCATGCACCTGCAATCTTAATATGTAACGAAGAGCACCGTTTTATAGCAGCAGAGCAGGTTCGTCAATTAGGTGTAGAACACAGCGGAATTTTTTTAGAGCCTGTAGGGCGTAATACAGCTCCAGCCATTGCACTTTCAGCTTTTAAAGCATTAGAAAATGGTGAAGATCCATTGTTACTTATACTTGCTGCGGACCATGTTATTAATGATACAGGTGCTTTTCAGCAAGGTGTAAATCAAGCTGCAGCGCTTGCTGAACAGGGTAAGTTGGTGACCTTTGGTATTGTGGGTAATAAACCCGAAACAGGCTATGGCTATATTAAGCGCGGTGAGCAGTATCAAACAGGGTTTTTGGTCGAACGTTTTGTAGAAAAACCGAATGAAACCACAGCACAAGACTATATTAAAAGCGGTGATTACTACTGGAATAGCGGTATGTTTTTGTTTAAAGCAAGTCGTTACCTAGAGGAACTAAATGCATTCCGCCCAGATATATATGCTGCGTGCAAAAAAGCGATGCAGGTACAAAATGATGATATGGATTTTATACGTGTAGATAAAGTCGCGTTTGAAGCATGCCCAGACGAATCGATAGACTATGCTGTCATGGAACAAACCAAAGATGCTGTTGTTGTGCCTATGGATGCCGGCTGGAGTGATGTGGGTGGTTTTACTGCCTTGTGGGAAGTATCAGCACAAGATGAAAATGGTAACGCGTTTAAAGGTGATGTAAAAGCCGTTGATACAAAAAATACCTTGGTGTTTGGCGAAGATAAACTTGTTGCTACTGTTGGCGTAGAGGATTTAGTGATTGTTAATACAAAAGATGCGGTGCTAGTTGCTCATAAAAGTATGTCTCAGCATGTAAAAGCTATCGTACAACAATTAAAAGATGAGCAGCGTTCAGAGGCTAAATTACATAGAGAAGTTTACCGCCCATGGGGTAAATATGACTCTGTTGATAATGGCGAGCGTTTTCAAGTTAAGCGTATCACAGTTAAGCCGGGGGCAAAATTGTCTGTGCAAATGCACCACCACCGAGCAGAGCACTGGATTGTGGTTTCGGGTACGGCCAAGGTACATATTGATGGTGCAGAGCAATTTGTTACTGAAAACGAGTCGGTTTATATTCCTATCACCGCGGTACACGCTCTAGAAAATCCGGGTAAGGTTGATTTAGAGTTAATTGAAGTTCAGTCAGGCTCTTACCTTGGGGAAGACGACATAGTACGTTTTGAAGATCGTTATGGACGAGTGAAATAAGCAAAGGTTTGAGTTAAAAGTCGTCAGACAACAGATATTAGTGATCAGGTGTCAAGTATGTAGTTAGTACAATTTTCTGTTGGCTGCATACATATATAGAATTAATAAGTAGGTTTTTTATGGGTAGCCAGTTAGTTTGCTCTGAGATCATTGTAAATAGTGGTGTTGCATTTGGAACAAGTGGTGCACGAGGTTTGGTGAATGATTTTACGCCAGATGTATGTGCTGCATTTGCCATCGCGTTTGTAAAATCAATTGATAATGAATTTAGCTTTAATACTGTTGCATTGGCAATAGACAATCGCCCAAGTAGTTACGCTATGGCACAAGCCTGTGCGCAAGGCTTAAAACAACTTAATATTGATACCGTTTATTATGGTGTAGTACCAACGCCCGCACTGGCTTATAAAGCAATGCAAGATGCGATGCCATGTATAATGATTACTGGCAGCCACATTCCTTTTGACCGCAATGGCTTAAAATTTTACCGCCCAGATGGTGAAATAACAAAAGATGATGAGCAGGCTATTTTACATAATGATGTGTCTTTTACGCCGTTGGCTGAGTTATCAGTATTAGCAGTCAGTAATGCTGCAGAGCTGGCGTATATAAATCGTTATGCAGCGCTATTTAATAACGATGCACTCTCGGGTAAAAAAATAGGTATATATGAACACTCAAGCGCAGGGCGTGATATATATAAATCATTATTTGAAAGCTTAGGGGCAGAAGTAACGAGCTTAGAAAGAAGTGACACCTTTGTGCCTATAGACACTGAAGCCGTGTCGGATGAGGACAAGAAAAAAGCCCGTGACTGGTCGAAAGCGTATGGTTTTGATGCGATATTTTCAACAGATGGCGATGGAGACCGCCCATTATTGGCAGATGAGAATGGTGAGTGGCTGCGAGGCGATATCCTAGGGTTATTATGCAGTCAGTTCTTGAGCATACACGCATTAGCAGTGCCAGTAAGTTGTAATACAGCGATAGAGAAGTCAGGCTGTTTTAAACATGTTGTGCGTACCAAAATTGGTTCCCCCTATGTAATCGCGGAGTTTGCTGATTTAAATCGTAAGTATAAAAATGTAGCTGGGTTTGAAGCAAATGGTGGGTATTTATTGGGCAGTGAGGTAACGTTAAATGGTAAGTTGTTAAGCACGCTTCCTACAAGAGATGCTCTATTGCCTGCATTTATGTTACTAATTCAACAACAAAGTATTTCGGAGTTACTTTCGGAGCTGCCACAACGTTTTACTGCAAGTGATCGTTTGCAAAATTTTTCCAGAGGGAAAAGCGTATCTTTAATTAATAAACTTAAAAATGATGCAGCACCATTTTTAAAAAAGCTGGGCATAGAAGGTGAGTATGAAATTAATACAATAGACGGTTTACGTATAACTTTGAGTAACGATGATGTAGTCCATTTGCGTCCATCAGGTAACGCGCCTGAACTAAGGTGTTATGCGGAAGCTAAAAGTACTGCTCAGGCATTAGGCTATGTACAATCAGTGCTGAAGTTAATTGCGGCCTAATTTATTATTCATTTTTGATAAAGTAGTTTGAATAAGGATAATGATGTTTATCGATTTACTACTCACCTTTTTTATTTCATTTGCGGTGTTATTTTTAATGCGCAAAGTTGCTCGAAATATAGGGCTAGTGGATAAGCCATCCGGCAGGAAAGTGCATACAGGGAATATCCCATTAGTGGGTGGAGTAGCAATTTGTATAACTATTGTAAATTACATTTACACGCATCCAGACATGATTAATCATGCTAATTTATATATGTGCAGTATTATTGGCTTAACGGCCGTTGGTGCATTAGATGACCGTTTTGATTTAAGTGTAAAAATGCGTATGCTTGTTCAAACTATTATATCGGTAGCGATGATTTATTTTGCTAAAGCTGAATTAGTTACATTGGGAAATATACTAGGGTTTGGTGAAATAGCGTTAAGCTATGGCTACGTAGGGGGCTTTATTACCGTAATTGCCGTTATAGGTTGTATTAACGCTTTCAATATGGTTGATGGTATAGATGGCTTGTTGGGTGGCTTATCGGTAGTCACCTTTGGTGCAATTGGTATTTTATTAAACTTGGCTAATGAGCAGAGCTTAAGCTACTTATGTTTACTATTAGTTGTATGTATGCTCCCCTATATTGTTATGAACTTAGGCCTAATTGGGCGTGAGCGTAAAGTGTTTATGGGGGACGCAGGCAGCATGATGATTGGCTTTACCGTAATTTGGCTATTAATTGGTGCAAGCCAAACACCCGGTAACCCGATGATACGCCCTGTAACCGCATTATGGGTAATAGCTCTGCCACTGATGGATATGGCTGCAATTATGATACGCCGTATAAAGCAAGGTAAGTCTCCTTTTAAGCCCGACCGTGAGCACTTACACCATATTTGTCAACGTTTAGGCTGCTCGCCAACACAAACGCTTATTTTAATATGTTGTATTGCATCTGTATTTGCAGCGGTCGGGATAATAGGCGAAATTTTTGCTATCCCTGAATTCTTAATGTTTTACAGCTTTATAGTTATGTTTGCAATTTACTTAGTTATTTTAATTAACTACTGCAAAATTATTAACTTTTTTAGACGCAAGTTAGACTTACCAGAAAAACAATATTCGGCCGGTAAATAAGAGCAAACTTAAATATAATACCTAATGCTATACAACTCTGATAAAATTATATTTATTGATCACTAACTAAATCTTAAAGGATTAACATGAAAATTGCCGTGGTAGGTACAGGCTATGTAGGCCTTTCGAACGCTATGCTTTTGTCGCAACACAATGAAGTAGTTGCACTTGATATAGACGAGCAAAAAATTGCATTATTAAACAATAAGCAGTCACCTATTGTTGATACTGAAATAAGTGAGTTTTTAACGCGTGTTGATTTAAACTTTACAGCAACTACCGACAAAGCTGCCGCTTATAAAGATGCTGATTACGTAATTATAGCAACACCGACTGACTACGATGTTGAAAACAATTACTTTAATACCAGCTCTGTTGAAGCAGTAATTAAAGATACGATGGCGCATAACCCTAATGCGGTTATGGTGATTAAGTCGACTATTCCGGTTGGCTTTACGGCCGATATTAAAAAGCAACTTAACGCTGAAAATTTAATATTTTCGCCAGAGTTTTTACGTGAAGGCAAAGCCCTTTACGATAACTTATACCCATCACGTATAGTTGTAGGTGAGCAAAGCGAGCGCGCAAGCATTTTTGCTAACTTACTTAAGCAAGGTGCAATTAAGCAAGATGTTGAAGTGTTATTTACCGATTCAACAGAAGCTGAAGCTATTAAGTTATTTTCTAACACTTATCTTGCAATGCGTGTTGCTTATTTTAATGAGCTTGATAGCTACGCAGAAGCGCATGGCTTAAACAGCAAGCAAATTATACAAGGCGTAGGCCTAGACCCTCGTATTGGCAGCCACTATAACAACCCGTCGTTTGGTTACGGTGGCTACTGCTTACCAAAAGACACCAAGCAACTACGTGCTAATTACCAAGATGTACCAAACAATATTATTGGCGCGATTGTAGATGCAAACACCACTCGTAAAGACTTTATCGCAGACTCAATTATTAAACGCAGCCCTAAAATTGTAGGAGTGTATCGCTTAGTAATGAAAACAGGGTCTG
Organism: Pseudoalteromonas sp. S3785; assembly: GCF_005887365.1. Lineage (NCBI taxonomy): Bacteria > Pseudomonadati > Pseudomonadota > Gammaproteobacteria > Alteromonadales > Pseudoalteromonadaceae > Pseudoalteromonas > Pseudoalteromonas sp. S3785. Next base: position 17,887 of record NZ_PNCT01000074.1, read on the forward strand.
ATAACTTTAGAGCCTCTGCAATCCAGGGCATAATGAAGCGTATTAAAGCCAAGGGTATTGAGGTTGTTGTATTTGAGCCAGTGCTTGAAGAAAACGAGTTTTATCACTCACGCGTTATAAAAGACTTAAATGAGTTTAAGCAGATATCGGATGTAGTGGTCTCTAACCGCATGGTTGAAGAGCTTAGCGACATTGCGGATAAAGTATATACACGCGATTTATTTGGTAGTGATTGATTAGATAATAGCTGTTAGCTGTTAGCTGTTAGCTGTTAGCTGTTAGCTGATAGCTATTACTTTCCCAAACTTAGGAATTTTATGAAGTATTTAGTTACAGGTGCTGCGGGCTTTATTGGTGCTGCAACGTGCCAAAAATTATTGGCTGCGGGCCATGTAGTTGTTGGTATAGATAATCTAAACGATTATTACGATGTAAATCTAAAACTAGCTCGGTTAGCGCAGTTTGAAAACCACGATAACTTTACGTTTATTAAGCTTGATATAAGCGAACGTGCAGCAATGAGTAAGTTATTTGCTGCAGAGCAGTTTGATAAAGTAATACACTTAGCTGCGCAAGCGGGTGTACGCTATTCAATAGAAAACCCAGATGCCTATGCCGACTCTAACCTTGTAGGGCACTTAAATGTGCTTGAAGGGTGTAGGCATAACCATGTTAAGCACCTAGTTTATGCATCATCAAGTTCTGTTTATGGCCTAAACGAAAAAACGCCGTTTGAAACAACCGATAGTGTTGATCATCCTGTTTCGTTTTATGCCGCAACCAAAAAAGCAAATGAGCTAATGGCACACAGCTATTCGCATTTATATAGCTTGCCGACCACTGGACTGCGCTTTTTTACGGTTTATGGCCCGTGGGGTCGCCCAGACATGGCGCCGTATATTTTTACTAAAAAAATACTCGACGGCGATACCATTGATATAAACAACAATGGTGATATGTGGCGCGACTTTACCTACATAGACGATATTGTAGAAGGTGTTGTACGCGCTGCTGATGTTATACCTACAGCAAACCCAGATTGGCGAGTAGAAAGCGGGTCGCCTGCTACAAGCTCTGCCCCTTACGCTGTTTATAATATTGGCCACGGAAGCCCAATAAACCTAATGAAGTTTATTGAAGCAATTGAGACCGAGCTAGGTACCGAGGCAAATAAAAACTTCCGCGAAATGCAAGCAGGCGATGTTTATAAAACATATGCCGACACGCAAGATTTATTTAATGCGACTGGCTATAAAGCTCAAGTAGACGTTAAACAAGGCGTTAGCGAGCTAATTAAATGGTATAAAAACTTTTATAAGTAAGCTTTATAGCGAAATAAACACTGCTTTTTTAAAAGCAGTGTTTATTCTTTGATAGCTAAAAGCTAAAAGCTAAA
>NZ_PNCT01000075.1:0-34183 GCF_005887365.1 Pseudoalteromonas sp. S3785
CGCCCACTAGGTTACAAACCTCGCGCCACGATTAAATAGCCCCTAGATTGAACAAATTATAATCCTGAAAGGTCAACAGGCCCTAGGCTGTATATGTATTCTCTTTGGCTATTTTCGCTTTATAAGCGACGAAAATGGCAATGCAGATTTAAACAACTACCGTTTCACGGGCGGTATTGCGTTGGTAATAACGGGCATGTTTGACGGTACTTACGATTTAATTAAACGTCTGCGCTCTAAAAACAGCGTATCTGCATTAGCCGTTTATTTAGGGCTTTTTTTACTTTATATTGGCGTTGTGTTTTATAAATAACCCCTCAAATGACAGCAAAACAACTTTTTAGAATAATAATTACCGCGAGCTTACTACTCCCTCCCCTATTTTTTATTGCTTGGGATGAAAATCTCGATCCCCCCTTTATTGCCAATACTGCTTATGATTTTTTAACACATAAGCTGCTTCCTGCTTTGTCAGTACTAATTAGTATTGCAGCAGGTATGTACGGATACAAAAAGTACAACGCATGCATAACGTTTAAATCAAATTTTAAAGACTACTTAGAGGATGATGGGAAGCTTAGGGGTTGGCTGGGTATCTTGTTTATACCGGTTTTAGTTTATTTATGGCTGTGGGCTAGTTTTTGTATTTCTGTAAAGCTTTGGACTTATTATTATAGCGAGAATAGCTGGCAGCAAGAGTACCAGCTACTGGCTATAGAGGCCTGCCCGCGTGATTACGAATACAGCTGCGCAAAACTGGTTGTGCTTGATTTACAAACTTATAGAAAACGCTCTTTTAGATGGTATTTAGATAAGCAAAAACTAAAACGGTTAAAAAATGAAAAAATAAACATCGTGGGCGTTAAAAGCCCACTCGGTTACGTTGTGCATCAAATACAGTGGTAAGTGCACACGCTATTTTTTTAAACTTAATGTACCAGATGAGCGCGATTTACCGTTTGATGACTTTTTGTTGTTTGCGTTTTTGCTATCGCCTTGAGTATTTTTAACTACGCCCCCTTTACCTAAATAGGTGGTTGAACGCTTTTGAAAGGGGGTGTTACTTCTTTGAGTGCGAGTGCCTCGCTCATTATTAAAGGCACGTGGGTTTTCACCCTGAAAATCACGCTTTTTAGGCTCGCCTTTGTTATTGGCATTTTGCTTATTAATATCAACCGAATGCTCTTGCGTTTTACCCGAGTCAGCAATAGAGTTATTAATTTGCGCCATTTCTACGTCGGTTAAATGTCGCCACTGGCCTACTTTTAAGCCCTTTAACGTTACATTCATAATGCGGGTACGTTTAAGGGTCACCACTTCATAGCCTAGGTATTCACACATACGACGAATTTGGCGATTTAACCCCTGTGTAAGCACAATTTTGAACTCTTGCGGCGCTGTTTGCGTCACTTTACATTTTTTTGTGACGGTATCTAAAATAGGAATACCGTTGGCCATTTTGCTCACAAACTGGCGGTTTAGTGGTTTATCAACTGTCACCACGTATTCTTTTTCGTGGTTATTACCTGCTCGCAAAATTTTATTAACGATGTCACCTTCGTTAGTTAAAAAAATTAATCCTTCAGAAGGTCTATCTAAACGGCCGATAGGAAATATGCGGGTGGGATAATTAACAGCTTTTACAATATTACTTTGAATTTTACTCTCGGTGGTACAGGTAATACCTACTGGCTTATTATACGCAATGTACACACGCTTTGGTTTTTCGCGCAGCGGTTTTCCATCTACTAAAACAGTATCGGTATCTGCCACTTTTACGCCCATTTCAGGCGTATTACCATTAACCGTTACACGACCTTGCTCAATATATTTATCGGCTTCACGGCGTGAACAAAAACCTGTTTCACTAATAAATTTATTTAAACGTTTTAATTCGGTCATGGCACTTAATGGTCCTAATTTTAAAGGCGACTAGTGTAAACCACACGCCATTATTTTTCGCCCCTAATTTAAGCCTTTACGCATTAATTTTTGCGATTTTTGCTTGAGTTAACTTACGCCAAACATATTCCAGCGGCCCTTGCTCATAATAGCGACAATATAAAGCTGTAAACAATAGCTGCAAAGTAACCAGGCCGGTCGCGACTAACCAATAGTCTATGCGGTTAAAACTCAATACCCACTGCGGATACAATACTTTATAAAGCAGCAGCTGCATAAGTGTTTGGCCTATATATAAGGTAAAAGCTAGGCGCCCCGCCTGCTGAATAAGCCGCCCTACATGGGCGCGATTATTACAAAATTTAACGATAAGATGAATATAAAATACAGCCATGAACAACGCGGCAAAGGTATTTATAAACTCTTGTATGGCGAACCCTGCTCCCCCTGTAAACTGTGACGCATACAGCCTCATGCCTGAAAAAATAAAGGCACCAGTTATACAAATAATAAGGTGCGGCTTGGTTAAACCTCTATTAAAAACCTCATTTTTATATAAATAGATGCCTATCAGCATCAGCCCTACGCACAGCCACATGATCATGATAGGAACAGCTACCAGCATTAATACATTCATACCTAGGTTACTTAAAAAATAATCGCTGTAATGTGGGCTATATAAATCGATATACTGCGCTGTGTCACGATAAATTACCTCATCTGGTACACTAAAAAGTACCAACGCCGTGGCTACACAACCAATTAAAAGAAACTCCCCCGCCCTTTTTAAAAGTAGTTGGTTATTACTTTGCAAATATTTTAGGGTAAACCAGCCAGATACACCGTACAAAAATAAAATGTCGCCAGCCCACAGTAAAAAACCATGTACCAAACCAAAAATGATAAGCCAATGCAATCGCGCTTTTAAAGGGGCTGTTGATTTAACTTTTTGCCATTGAATATACAGGCCTGCACCAAACAGTACGCTAAACAGCGTTCTAAATCGGCCATCCACAAAAAAAGTACTCACAGCATGGATAAGGGCATCGCTAAAAGGCGGGGTAGATAAAGGAATATAGCTATAGTCCATTAAGCCAAACGCATAGCCATTCATATACACTAAGCAAAGCACAGCAATGCCACGAATAAAGTCCATATTATAATTTCGCATAATGAGCGGTTACTGTCCTTTAACTATTATTTTTATAATTATCTGCCCAATCTACGGCTTGTTTATATAACCCTGGCAGCACATCACTTTTAACATTAAGTAATATAACGGCTTTTTCTAATGTCCACCAGCTACCTGTTTCGTACGCTTGCACTACATTTAAAATATAATATAGGGTGTTTTTTTCGTTTAATAACGCCGCTTTAATATCATCAGGAAAAGGTAATTTTTCGACTAATAAACTCATAGGTTGATCGAGTATGGCATCGAGTAACGAAAACAAGCCGGTTAAAAACGCCTCACCCGCAAGCGATTTAGACACCTGCTTTGCTATTAGCTCACAAAAGCGTGCTCTAACTACACACACTTGCATTAACTCTGCTGGCTTTTTACCCGCGGTGTGGGCGGTAACAATAAGACTTACAAACTTTTTTAAACGCTCATGCCCTAAATACACTAACGCCTGTTTAATAGATGATATTTTGCTTTGAATAGGAAAAACACCACTGTTAATTAGGCGCATAAGCTTATAAGCCAGGGCTGCATCGGCTTCAAATAACGCACTAATTTGCTTTATATCTGGGCTTGATTTCATTACTTGCGCGTAAATAGCCACAACTAACGCATAGTTATAATCAATGTCTTGCTGTTCGTGCATTGTGGGCTTAGCAAAAAAGTAGCCTTGGAAATAATCAAACCCCATTTTATGGGCTTGATGATAATCGGCTTGGGTTTCTATTTTTTCAGCTAATATTTTAATTTTTTTATGCTGTTTTAGTTTTTCTACAATCTCGGCAATATCTGATAAAGGCGTTTGCGCAATATCAAACTTTACTAGCTTAATAAACTTTAAAAATCGCTCCCATTGTTCGTTATACACAAAGTCATCTAATGCAAGCTTATAATTTTTATGAAAAAGTTCTCTGCAAAGTTGGTAATTATCATCGGTGGGTTCAATGGTTTCTAACAGCTCAATGACTACATCTTTACAGGGTAAAAAGTCACATAAATTGTGTTTTAAAGAGTCAGGCCCTATATTTATTAATGCTGCTTTACCTGAGGTGATGTGGCGGGTGCCTAAATTAAGCTGGTTTTCCATTATTAGGCGAGCAGTAGCTTGACCTTCTTCTATATCGGGAAAAAAGTTTTCAGCACTATTGCGAAATAAAAGCTCGTAAGCAACTACATTTTGCTTACGATTAAATATTGCTTGCCTTGCAACAAATACAGACACATTACCTACTTCTTATTTATATACTCAAACTAAGTAATTAATAGCGTAAATAGGTAAAAATGTCACTTCTGTTGCGTTTAAATTTAATGATTTAGCAATACATGCTTGAAATATAATCAGCAGCGACCGTTTCCCACGAAAAACGTGCACCTTTAGCATTAGCTGTAATTTTTTCCCATTGCTTAGGATTTTGCTGTTTTAGCGTAAGGGTTTCAGTTAAGCATGTCATTAACCCATCAACTTGCTCATCTAACGAGGCGCCAAAAAACGCAAAGCCATTGTTTTTGTGGCTTACGGTGTCTTTTAAACCGCCAACACTGTGTACTAAACAAGGTTGCCCTGCGCGCATAGCAAGCATTTGACTAATTCCGCATGGTTCAAACGAGCTTGGCATTAAAAATAAATCCCCAAGCTCATATAGGCTATCGCCAATACCTTGCCCATACCCTTTTAAAAACAACAAGTTTGCATTGCGTGCCATGGCCTTAGTAAAAATACTTTCAAGAGCTTTGTCACCAGAGCCTAAAATAATGAGACGGCCATTAAAACGGTTAATTATTTCACACACTTTATCAAGCGCTAATGCATTACCGTATTGTTGACAAAGTAATAGCACCTTTTGCTCGGTCAGCCTGCCAACACTTGTTACAAGGGGCCCGTCTATTGGCGTGTTTTTAAACTGCAGCATGCGCTGATGCGCAATATAGTAACTCGTTTCAAGCTGTTCATGTTTTACCATCCAGTTAAATAAGGTATGTTCAATACGCTCATACAAAAGCGATAAAGTAACCTGCTCAGGGCTTTGCTCAGGGTATTCACAGCCATTTAATATCCCCACTACCTTGCCTTGGGCCGATTGATTTTGTAAATCAAGCTCTAAGCCTTCTCCACCAAAAAAACCTTGCTGATAATTACTCGGCTTTAGTACCTCAGTACTGTAAGTAGGTGAGACTAAATGCACTTTATCAGCCAAATTTATAGCGCTTCGCATAGGGTTAAAGCAGTGTGGGTAACGAGGGTCGCACAAATGTTGCCCGTTATAACCTAACGAAGGAAACCAGGCCTCTAAACTCGAGTCATCGTGTTTAAAAGGTCTGATCCCTTGCAGTGCTAAATTATGAACAGTGTAGGCAATGTGTAAATTAGCAAGCGTATCGTAGCGTTTATCAAATTTTAATAACACGGCAACACAAGCGCTGTGCCAATCGTGAAGATGCAGTGCTTGAGGGCGCTTTAATAATCCCTGCAGTAACACTTCACATATTGCGGCACTAAATAATGCGTATTTGGTTGCATCTGTTGCAAAAGGTCGCCCGGGTTCGTCATTGCAGTACACCGCCCCCGATTGGCTAAACAGTGGATGCGAAATAACAAATTGATTAATGTGTGTGTTGTCATCACATATTTTAAATACAGATAATACCTGTGGCTGCGCTCTAAATATAACAGTGACATCACCTATATATTCACGTTGCAGTTGCTCAAACCCATAATCAGGAATAACAACATCTACGCTCACGCCCTGTGCGGCTAGTGCTTTTGGGGCATCTCTGACTACATCTGCTACACCGCCCACTTTAGCGTTTGGTAAAGCATCGTTTTCTGCGGCAACCATTAATACATGCATTTATTTACTACTTCCTTAACCTTTGTTATTCGCATCCGATTTTAAGCGAACTTTTTATTTTCGTGTGCTTGACGTTCAAGCTTTTTGGCAAGCTCCGTGAGCATATCACGGGTTACAAGCACTATGCCTTTTTTAGATACCCTAAAGCCATTTTCTTCATCGGCTTTTCTATCGTAGCCAATTTCAAGCCCTGCGGGTATTTCACAGCTTCGATCAATTATGGCTCGCTTAATTTTACAATGACGATTAATGAGAGCCCCGGGTAAAATTACCGATTGCTCTATTTCGCAAAATGAACGTACGTGCACGTTTGAAAACAGCAGTGATTTTCTAACTACTGAGCCCGATACAATACACCCCCCTGATACAGTTGAGTCTACCGCCATACCGCGTCTATCTTCATCATCAAAAATAAACTTAGCCGGTGGCAACTGCTCTTGGTAGGTCCAAATAGGCCAGGTTGGATCGTATAAATCTAGCTGTGGCTCGGGCATTACCAATTCCATATTGGCTTCCCAAAACGAGTCTAACGTTCCTACATCGCGCCAATAAGGTTGCCCTTCTTGCATGGGATCTCTAAACGGAAACGCATACACACTGTGCTCCTCTATAATTGCCGGAATAATATCGTGCCCAAAATCGCGGCCAGAACCTTCATTTTCAGCATCTTTTTTTAGCTGCTCAAATAAAAACTCGGTATTAAACACATAGTTGCCCATAGAGGCTAAGCAGGTTCCTGGCTTACCAGGGACAGAGCTGGGGATAGAAGGTTTTTCATCAAAGCGGCATACTCGATTTTTTTCATCAACGGTCATTACCCCAAAGGTGTCTGCAGCCTCTTCAACAGGTACTTCAAGACAACATACAGTCATGTCGGCGCCTTTTTGGACATGCTCAGCTAATAAAGCACCGTAATCCATTCGATAAACGTGATCGCCTGACAAAATCATCACATATTTTGGCAGTTCGTGGCGAATTATATCCATGTTTTGAAAAACCGCATCGGCAGTCCCACAATACCACTCATCACCATTACGCTGAGATGCGGGTAAAATTTCAACCGACTCCCCCAGCTCCTTCTTAAAATGGCCCCAGGCGCGATTAACATGGCGGATCAAAGAGTGTGATTTATACTGTGTGGCTATGCCTACACGCCTCACACCCGAATTAATACAATTTGATAATGGAAAATCGATAATACGGTGCTTACCGCCAAAATAAACAGCAGGCTTTGCGCGCCAATCTGTCAATTCGTGTAAGCGTGAGCCGCGTCCACCAGCCAGTATTAACGCGTACGTATCTCGGGTTAAGCTACTTATGTAACGATTTGCATAACTAGGCATAATACTCTCTCCGTTTAGTCTGTGCTCTTAGTGGCATGGCTCGTAGTTGTGTGTAAGTCTGTTTCACTAATAGTTAGGGGGGTTAGGTGCCAAATATCTTCACTGTATTGGCTTATGGTTCTATCACTTGAAAAGATGCCACTTGCGGCCGTATTTAAAATACTCATTTGCGTCCAATGCGTTTGGTCAAGATACGCAGCCTCTACCTGCTTTTGCGCAGCAACGTAGCTTTCAAAGTCATGTGCAACCAACCAAGGATCGTGAGGGCTTTTAATTGCATTAATAATGTCGTCAAATAAATTAGGCTCAAACAGATTAAATTGCCCGCTTTCGAGTAACTGCATTACATGGCTCAGGTCGCTGTTTTGCTCTATTAAATGAGAAGGGTTATAGCGCGATTTAATATCATCAATTTCATGAGCCTGCGCACCAAACAAAAAGAAATTATCTGCGCCCACAGCGTCTCTAATTTCAATATTCGCCCCATCTAACGTACCAATAGTAAGCGCGCCATTCATCATAAACTTCATGTTACCAGTGCCTGATGCTTCTTTACCTGCGGTCGATACTTGCTCTGATAAATCGGTTGCCGGGCAAATCGTTTCCATTGCGGTTACATTATAATTTGGCAAAAACGCAACTCGTAAATAAGGTGCTGCAAGTGGGTCTTTATTAATAACCTCAGCGACATTATTAATGAGCTTAATTATTTTTTTAGCCATGTAATAACCAGGCGCTGCTTTACCTCCTAACAGCACACAACGTGGTACTAAGTTTGTCGTATCGCCACGGCGTATACGCTCATATAAATGAATAACATGCAGCACATTTAATAGCTGGCGTTTGTATTCGTGAATACGTTTAACTTGTACGTCAAACATCATCTCTACATCAAAATCAACACCACAGCGCTCTTTGACTAAATCGACGAGGCGTTGTTTATTTTCGCGTTTAACATTTTGCCATTGCTGATGAAACGCCCTGTCGTCGAAGTAGCGACGTAATTGGCTAATATCTGCAAAATTGCTAACCCATTTTGAGCCAATTTTTTCTGTAATTAACGTGCTCAAGGCAGGGTTGCAGTGTGCTAACCAACGCCTTGGCGTAACCCCATTGGTTTTATTATTAAACTTATTAGGCCAAAGTTCATAAAAGGTTTTAAATAGGCCTTCTTTTAAAAGTTGAGTATGAAGTGCGGCCACACCATTTACCGAATAGCTACCCACAATGGCTAAATATGCCATGCGTATTTGCGGCACGTCGCCTTCTTCAATTAACGACAGCGCACGCTGTTTACTTGCATCACCAGGCCAATGCTGAGCCACTTGGGCTAAAAAGCGGGCATTTATTTCATAAATAATTTCTAAAATTCGTGGGAGTAGTTTTGCAAAAAGTGGCACCGACCATTTTTCTAATGCCTCTGGCAATAATGTGTGGTTAGTGTAAGCCATTGTGCTGGTTGTAATTTCCCACGCGTTATCCCAATCAAGCTCGTAGTCATCAACCAAAATGCGCATTAACTCTGCCACGGCAATACTTGGGTGGGTATCATTTAATTGAAATACATGATGTGCAGCAAAGTCACTAAAGTCTTCGCCGTACTGCTCAACCCATTGCGATACAATATCTTGAATACTCGCTGATGATAAAAAGTACTGTTGGCGTAATCTAAGCTCTTTACCATTTTCACTGCTGTCATTTGGGTAAAGCACCATGGTGATTTGTTCTGCTAGGTTTTTTTGCGCCACCGCTTCTGAATAACTCCCTGCATTAAACTCGGTTAAGTTAAATTCGTCGGTCGCTTCTGATTTCCATAACCTTAGCGTATTAACAATGTCGTTTTTATAACCAGGAATAGGCACATCATAGGGCACGGCTAAAACATCATGACAACCAACCCATTGGCGGTGTTCTCGCCCATGTTTGTCGGTATAACTTTGTACGTGCCCGAAAAACTTCACTCGTTGTGATTGCTCAGGGGCGGCAAGCTCCCACGGGTGCCCCTCACGAAGCCAGTTATCGGGTTGCTCAACTTGGTGACCATTTTTTAGTGATTGGTTAAACATACCGTATTCGTAGCGAATACCGTAACCCACCACGGGAAGCGCAAGGCTTGCACAGCTATCTAAAAAACAGGCTGCTAAACGTCCGAGGCCACCATTACCTAGCCCTGCATCATGCTCTGCTTGGGCTACAGTTTCTGTTGTGGTGCAATATTCTTGTAGAGCACTGGATACTTGCTCGTCTAAATCTAAGTTTAAAATAGCATTGCCAAGTGCCCTACCCATTAAAAATTCTAACGATAAGTAAGCTGTTTTGCGGCGTTTTTCTTGCTTTATTTGTTGTTTGGTTTCTCTGCAACGAGCAACAAGCCGATCTCTAATTGTCAGCGCGAGCGCATGATATAAATACAGTTGCGACTCACCGACTTTGTCACGTCCTAAACTGTAATAAAAGTGCCGAGTTAAATCATCCTTTAAAGTGCTTTCATCAATTACAGGGCCTTCTTGCCACCCTTTTACCACACACACATTTTCGTCTTGCTTAGACATGACCTTCGTCCTCTAAATTTGCACTAAAAACCCAGCTGCTTTGTGTTGAAATTTCGACTATTGCATCCTCTTTACTGCTTAGCGATGCGTTATGTACACTTGATAAAACCATGTCCCATTGCGCCGCGATAGGCGATGGGGGTAACTTACAAAAAACTGTTTTTTTACTCGGATTTAAAATGATTAATAAGGCGTATTTATTTTGCTTATCTAACAAGCTATACATTAAAAACTGGCGCTGCGGCTCGTGCCAATGCTCGTTAGTCATTTTTACGCCTTGCTCGGTAAACCATTTAACCGTAAAGCGCTCGTCAATATCTTCTGAAAATACACTGTGTTTAAACGCGCTGTGACCACGCCTTATTTTTAATGCATCATCAATAAAACGGGTAAGTGAATGATTTAGCTGCGAGTCTTTCCATGCCAACCAACTGGTGCGGTTATTTTGACAATACGCATTATTATTACCCCCCTGCGAGTGGCCCATTTCACTGCCAGAGGCAATCATAGGTACTCCTTTTGAGAGTATTAGCGTAAGTAAAAAGTTCTTTTGTTGTTGCAGTCTTAAGGCAATAATTTTGGCATCATTAGTAAATCCCTCAACACCACAATTGGTTGAATGATTAGCGCTGTGGCCATCGCGATTTTGCTCACCATTTGCTTCATTATGTTTGTGCTCATAACTGACTAAATCAGCAAGCGTAAAACCATCGTGGCTGGTAATAAAGTTAATACTATTAAGCGGCCCACGCTGGCTGTGTTCAAAAATATCAAATGAGCCATGAATACGCTTTGCCACATTGGCTATAACGCCTTCTTCGCTTTGCCAAAATCGGCGTATTACATCTCTGTATTGATCATTCCACTCTCGCCACGGGGAGGGGAATGCGCCAAGTTGGTAGCCACCGGGCCCTATATCCCAAGGTTCACTAATAAGCTTTACACGGCTTAATACAGGGTCTTGCTCAATGGCTTGAAAAAACGCATGGGCGGTATTAAAACCATGGGCATTCCTGCCTAAAATAGTAGCTAAATCAAACCTAAAACCGTCGACTCCCATTATTTGTACCCAATAACGCAAGCTATCTAGTACCAGCTTTAAAGTTTTAGGGTGGTCAATATTAATGGTGTTACCACAGCCTGTATCGTTTATATACACCTGTGGCTTGTCAGCAACCGTACGATAATAAGCAAGGTTATCTAGCCCTCTGAGCGATAAAATCGGCCCATCGGCGCCCGCTTCTGCGGTGTGGTTATAAACCACATCTAAAATAACCTCTATATCCGCTTTATGAAGCTCGCTAACCATTTGTTTAAACTCGTTAATGTCGTCATTAACCAAATAATCTTTATGCGGAGTAAAAAAATTGAGCGTGTTGTAGCCCCAATAATTTTGCAGCCCTTTTGCCGTTAAAAACTGCTCACTTATAAAGGCATGCACAGGGAGTAGCTCAAGTGCAGTAACCCCTAAATTATGCAAATGCTCAATAAAGCTAGGGTGGCTTAAACCTAAAAACTTGCCTTGCAAATTTTTAGGAATATTAGGGTGTCGGCACGTGGCACCTTTTACATGACACTCATAAATAACGGTATTAGACCAGCTATGATTTGGCTTTTTATGTTTATAAGGCTGGCTATTAATAACCCGTGATTTAGGTATATCAATGGCATTATTAACGGTGCTTTTCGTGCCAATAGGCATTTGCCCATAGTGGCGCTCACTCCATGTAAATTCGCCAAATAAGTCTTTTGCATAAGGGTCAATCAGCAATTTGTGCTCGTTAAACAACAGGCCTTTTTCAGGACTGTACTCCCCTTCAATGCGATAACCATATAATGCGCCTTCGGCTAAAGGCGCAACATGGGCTGTCCATATACCGCCTTCGTTGATATGCATGGTTACTTTTAATATTTCAGAGTGACCACTTTTATCAAATAAACACACATAAGCTTGTGTTGCTTTAGGCGCATACAAGCTAAAGTTAACGCCGCCACTGCTAATAGTTGCGCCAAGTGGCTGTGGTTGCCCATGTGAAACCTTAAATCGATTACTCATCTTCAACCTTTTGTAAATAAATCGTCGTTAACCCGCCCATTGCAATTTTAATGCTATGCGAAAAACCATGAACGCTTGCCTTTACGCTACTAACCGTGGCGTTTTTGTTTGCTGTTACTTTAATACCTGAGCCAAAAAAAGCGTCATCATCGGTGTTTAAAATAATCTTATATTTACCCGCCGCGGGTACCCCAATTTCATACTCTTGATAAGAAACAGGTGTAAAGTTTGCTACTACTACAATAAAGTCGTGGGCATTTTTAGCATAACGTACAAAACTAAATATACTTTGCGCGTTATTGTTGTTATCTATCCATTCAAAACCCGCAGGGCTTGAGTCGAGTTCATACAGTGCAGGTGACTTTTTATAAACAGTATTGAGCACTTGTACAGTGTTTTGTATACCGCGGTGGCTTTTATGCTCTAGCAAATGCCAATCAATAGAATGGTTGTGATCCCATTCTTTTCGCTGTGCTATTTCGCCGCCCATAAACAGCAGCTTTTTGCCTGGGTGCGCCCACATAAATGCGTAATACGCACGTAGATTGGCAAATTTTTGCCAATCATCACCGGGCATTTTTTCAATTAGCGAACCTTTACCATGTACAACTTCGTCATGACTTAGCGGTAAAATGTAATTTTCGCTAAATGCGTATACCATAGAAAACGTCATTTCGTGATGGTGGTGCTGCCTATAAAGTGGGTCATATTTCATGTAATGCAGGCTGTCGTTCATCCACCCCATATTCCATTTGTAGCCAAAACCTAAGCCATTGTGATCAACACTTTGAGTAACGCCCGGCCATGCAGTAGACTCTTCAGCCACCATCATAATGCCCGGATTATTTTTATAACTGCGCAGATTTACTTGCTTTAGGCACTCAATAGCGCCTAGGTTTTCTCGCCCACCATAACAATTAGCAACCCATTGCCCTTCTTTGCGGCTGTAGTCTAAATAAAGCATGGAAGCCACCGCATCTACGCGCAGTCCATCAAGGCCAAATTGCTCTAGCCAATACATCGCATTAGAGATTAAAAAGCTTTTCACCTCCGGACGGTCGTAATTATAAATATAGGTATTCCAATCGGGATGAAAGCCCTGTCGAATATCGGCATGTTCAAATAAATGCGTGCCGTCAAAGTGATGTAATCCATGCGGATCGCTAGGAAAATGCCCAGGCACCCAATCAAGTAGCACACCTAAGTTTGCTTTGTGGCACTGCTGAACAAAGTATTTAAAACTGCTGTAATCACCAAAGCGACTAGTTGGTGCAAATAACCCCACCGGCTGATAACCCCACGAACCATCAAATGGGTATTCACTTATTGGCATTAATTGAATATGCGTAAAGCCCATTTCAAGCGTGTAATTAACCAATTTGTCGGCAAGCTCGCTATAGCTTAAATAGCGGTTTTCTTCAGCCCTTTGCCATGAGCCTAAGTGCACTTCGTAAATACTTATGGGCGCGTCTATATGGTTACGCTTTTGACGATTTTTAAGCTCGCTATCGCTCAGCGTAATAGCCGCAGCTTGCTGTTGTAACACACTGGCCGTGCCTGGTGCTTGTTGCATTTTAAAGGCAAACGGATCTGCTTTTTCAAGTACATCGCCTCGCTGTGTCACAATAGAAAATTTATAACAGGTATCGGGCTGAAGCCCTGCGATAAAAATCTCCCACACACCACACGCAGGATGAAAGCGCATATAGTGGCGATTAGCTTGCCAAAGGTTAAATTCCCCAATAACAGATACACTGGCTGCATTAGGCGCCCACACACAAAAACGCACTCCATCAACCCCTTGTTGGTTAATAAAGTGTGCACCTAAATGTTTATATGCATGCTCTAAACTGCCTTCGTTAAATAAGTACATTGCATTCGTATCTAAGCCGCTTGCAAAGCTATATTCATCGTAAAAACATAGTGTTGTATTTTCATATTCAACGTTACACTTATAAGGCTGCGCGGGCATTTCGTTGCTTGTTGCTATAAATAAATCGCTGTGGTTGTAACGCTTTGCAATAACTTTTTTACCATTAATAAAAATACTTACACTTTTCGCTGCGGGTAAATACACGCGTATTTCGTAACCACTTTTATAAGCATGCGCCCCTAAAAAACTAAAAGGGTCTTTAAACCTGCCGCCTTGGAGTACCCTAACCTGCTCGTCGTAACGGGTTTGTAATGAATCCTTTGGTGCAGTACTACTCATATTCTTTCCTTATTGAATTAACAGCAGCCAAGGTACTGGCATTATGTTTAAAAATATCGTCACATGAGTGCGTTAAAACACGGCGCCAATTTGGGTATTCGGTATCAGTACCGGGTATATTCACCGGATACGTTTGTTTATCTAAATCATCAAGCTGAAGTGCAAATAAACGGCTATCACTATGTGCAAGTGCTTTAGCCAGTTCATCATACACACACATAGCATCGCTAGATTCGTTAAGTTGCTTTATGCTATGTAACCGTATAAAACGCAGTAAACGTTGTTTTTCATGTTGTCGTTCGTGCAATTGTTGTTGGTACTGCTGCTCATCAATAAGTTGATACTGGCGTTTAATATCTAAATCATCTGTTTGCCACCAGCCGCAAAATGGCGGAACGTCGTGATTGGCTATCATAATTAAACAATGCTTAGGTAATTGCTCTAACGACAAAAACTCACCATCATGTTGTTTTTCAAAATAAAATAAGCTATTTGAATAAATACCGCTTGTTGCAAGTGCGTGTTTAACCTCGGGCGGGACTATGCCTAAATCTTCTCCTATTACTATGCACTGATTAAGGTGAGACTCTATTTTTAAAATAGCCAATAAGTGCTCGAAAGGGTAATAAACATAACAACCATCTTGTGTGTGGTTATTTTCAAAACACCACCATAAACGCCTGAGTGCCATAACGTGATCAATTCGCAAACCGCCAACACCTTGCATGTTTGCGCGAATAAGTGAGCGATAAAACGCAAAATGATCATTTTTTAATTGTTGTGGGTTAAGCGCAGGCAGCCCCCAATTTTGCCCTGCTTCTGCCCAAGGGTCTGGTGGAGCGCCAACATTAGCATTATCGCTAAAAAGTGATTGCTGTGATTGATACTCAATACCATCTCCTGCACAGCCAACAGCAAGGTCATTAATTAAACCTATTGCCATGCCTTTACTTAAACAGTGCTGCTGGCAATGCCTTAATTGTAGTTTAGCCTGCCATTGTAAGTAGTAATCAAAGGTAGGATTGGCTGAATTGAGCGTAGTTAAGGTCTGGGCGTTTTGTTTGCAAAACTGTGCAAACTCATCGCGCCGCGAAGCACTGGCATGTGCTTCAAAATGACTAAATAGCGCATTAAATAATGCATATTTAACTGTGCTTACTTTTTCATAATTTATAAACTGCTGATTGCTGTTTAAAAGCGCTTTTACCTCATCACTGTGTAATAAAGCATTCAACTGCGGATTATTTTTACTATCAGCCGATAGTTCAACAGAAATATACAGAGGGTTTAATAACGCACGGCTATTAGGGCTATAAGGGCTGGCCCGCTCACTTTGCTGTGCAAAAAGCAAGTGTAATGGGTTGAGTAATATGTAGTCCATGTGCTGCTGTGCACATAAATCACATAGCGCTAGTAAATCATTAAAATCCCCTACACCAAGGCCTGCTTTGTTTTTAACTGTGTACAACTGCAGCGAAAGCCCAGTGCGCTTAGTGTCATCTACTTGAAAAACTTTTTCTGGGGTAGCCCACAATTGAATCTCTTTGCTTTGCGCCCCAACACTAACAAGCGCCTGATGATAACCTACCGGTATAGCCCCTAAAGGCACTGCCACTTCAATATAACGTACGCCATGTGCATAATAATCGCCGGTAATGGTTAAATTATGTAAGTTAGTGCGCTCATAGGTTACATTTAATTTTGGCAGCGTTATAACAACAGGTAAATCAAGTTGGCGCTCATCTATGCGAATATAAAAAAGATTATCAGTTAAATTCACTAAGCTAGTATCGGGTGCTAACTCAAGCCAAGGCGCCACATCCAATTGGTAATTAAGCTGTGCAATTTGGTGTTCATCATCAGTATTTATACCACAACACTGTAAGGCACGTTTGCGCGTGTCTTCGCTAAATATAACCTGCTCGCCCGTGTATTTAGTAAACTCATAACCAATACCGTGCAGATAAAACAACTGCGAAAGTGCGTCCATTTACTCGCCTTAATTTATGCGTTGAGTGTTCACTATGCTATTTTCTGTGCCAAATGTATTAGGTAGGTAGTCATCTGCTTGGTGGTCGTTATCCCAAATATCGCCATTAATTAAATAACGAAAATGAAACTGCTGATCAACGGGTAAACGCTGCTTATATTTGAAGACCCCGTCTTTTTTATTAAATTTCATAGGCACTGGCTGCCAATCGGTAAATTCGCCTAGTAAACTTACTTGCTCTGCATCTGGGTGGGTAAACTCAAAGGTAACTTCTGCTTCATCTTTAGTTTTAAAAAAACGTTTATTCAACATAGTAGGCTCCAACTAATCCAAAATGGGTACTTAATCTTTGCCACAGGGCCGATACAACACTTCAAAAGGCGATGTGGGTGCTTTTAAACAACATCAAACACAGGTAATTTAAGCAAACTTTTATTTACGCATTATTACAGTGCAAAAAAGTTTTAAGCCGCACAATAAAAGTGCGGTTAGGCTAATAAACCTGGCTTTTTAATGAGTAAATAAAGTACAGCAAGTATTAAACCAACTTAATCATTTTAAATATAAGGAGGTGTTAGCAAAAAAATGACACAAAGGCCCACACCAACCTATAAATTTCTTTCGTTGTCACTGTCCTTAAGTAATAATACACAGCATCTTATGTCTCTGAAATACCATAAATTTCATGTTGAAAAAAAGCATTCTATTTACTACCGTAGTTGTATTTATTGCATTAGCCTCCTTTGTAAGCCTTTCTGCGTATACGCTTTATAGTAAAAAACAATTATCAGTTGACCCAAAATTAAAAGAAATTTCAGGCATAGAGTTTGATAAAAAAAAGCGTTTGTGGGCGATTAATGATGGCGGCGACGACCCAAAACTTTATCGTCTAGGTCAAGATGGCGCTATTGAAAAAGAAATCCTTGTCACTAATGCTAAAAATATTGATTGGGAGGACATGACGCAAAATAAATTTGGTCATTTTTTCTTAGGTGATTTCGGCAATAATAAAAACGATAGGAAATGGTTAACTATTTATAAAATAGAAAACCCTATTGATATAAAAACACAGACCACCGAAGCCGAAATTATCAAATTTACCTACCCAGAAATGGACGGCACGCCCATTACGCCTAATAAACGCAACTTTGATTTAGAGGCCTTTGTAGAGTACAAACGCCATTTATATTTATTTACCAAAAACAGAACCGAGCCCTTCGATGGGATTACCAACGTTTATAAAGTAGGCGATCATGCAGCTAATTTTGATGCGCAGTTAATTGATTCATTTAAAACATGTACAACTCTTGAAAAGCTATGCTGGATAACCTCCGCTGCGCTTAGCCCAGACAGGACTAAACTAGTGCTACTAGATTCTACCAGTATTTGGCTATTCGAAAATTTTAAAGGCGACAAATTTTTTTCTGGGGATGTATCTCGAATCGATTTAGGTATTGTTACGCAAAAAGAAGCGATTACCTTTTATGATGATAATACGCTTATATTTACAGATGAGGAATTTAAAGGGCTTGTGGGAGGAAATGCTTACGTTATTAAACTAGATGAAGCAGAAAAAACCATTATCAAACAAGCCACCAAACCAATATCTATAGTAGCTCAATAGCCATATATACCTTATTAAACATATCATGTGGTGTTTAATAAGGTACTGTTTAAGGTTTAATTTAATACGTTATTATTAAATGAGTGCAGTGCTTTTTCTACATCAACACCCAAAATAATAACGCCAATATGTTCACCTTTTGTATTTTTTATCGGTAAACTCAAGTGCACCTGAAAATGATGTGTTGATGCATCGTACTCAACACTATCAAAGCGATAATCTAAATCCTGCTGGTATAGGAGACTAAATTCCTTCTCATCACCTTGCCAATAATCACTGGTGGCTTTGCTCATTGCCGCATTTTTACCTTGCTTATCTGTCACTATGGTTTCTGTCACTATACCATTGAACTGCATTTGCCATTGTTGTAAAAATAATGACGCGTCAGTCACTAGCATTTTTTTAGCTAAGCCATGTTGATGTGTTTTTACTTCTTTAACCCAAAGGTCATCGGTTTTTTCAAGCTCTTGATTAGACAAATTAATATGGTTGCTTTGTTCAACTGCATCGCTAATTATTGGCTCTAATAGCAGTGTATTGATGGAATCTGATAGTTTATTTAGTATTTGAACCTGTTCAGCCTGTGATAAGTAAAAAGGCGCTGGTGCACACTGAGGTATCGTTTCGTCGAATTTTTCTAAAAAAGAAGGATGCGTATCTATAAGCTTATTTGCGGCAAATACACCTAGCGGCACATAGCGATAAAATGAACGTTGATACACAGAGGCATCAATACCTAAGTTATCAGCGGCATTGTTAAAATCATCTAAATCAAGTAATACTTTATCTACTCGATGATGATGAAGCACATTCACTATTTCCTCTAACGAATTTACTTCAAGTAGTGAGGTTATATTTTGTGTTTTAAACCAATTAGCTTGATAGCTTCCATGTACTACACCATAACGTAGTTTTCTGGGATCTTTATTTACGCTTTCAGGGTGAGTAAACCAGTACCAATTTTCTAGGTAAATAGGTGATGACAACTTACCATAATGGCTCATTTCAGAAGTTAAGTGCGTTGTAAAATACCCATCTAATCGACCCAACTTTACCTCCCTGCGTGCTCTAAGCCAAGGCAGAGATTGCAATTCAAAAGGCATATTCATGTTATGTAAAATACACTCTACTTGTTCAACCGCATTATCGGGTGTTGTAAGCGATACATTGGTACCAAACTTTAATGGTTCAGTTAAAGTCAAAAGTGCAAAAAATAACGTTGTGGGCATAATCCATTGCTAAATAATTATGTTAATTACATCAAGTATAGTAAGGCTTCGAAAAAATACCTAACTTAGTTAAAATTAAATATAGTTAAATCAGCAGGTAACCTGAAGACTCAATAAGTCAAAACTTTAACGCTTAAATTTTGTTTCTAAAATCACTGACGATGTTGTGCGCTCTACCCCGTCTAAATTACCTATATCATCGAGTAAATGACTTAACTTCTCTAAGTTTTGTGCTTGTACAACGGCAATTAAATCGAACTCGCCGCTTATTGCATAAAGCTGGGAAATTGCATCAATTTGTTTAAGCTCTAAGTTAGTTTTAGTGGTGAGTTTTTGCATCACCTTTATAGATACATGAGCCGATACCATACTGCTTAAATAGTCTTCACCGTAGTCAACGCTATATCCTTTTATCACACCTGTTTCCTCAAGCTTTAACATTCTGCTTTGCACGGTAGAGCGTGATAAATTAAGCATGCGTGCCAAGTCAGAAATACTGGCTCTTGCATTGGTTTTTAAAATTGAAAGTAGCTTTTCGTCTTGTGAAGTTATCATATTGCTTATTGATTTCGTTATTTTGACTTTTATTGTAATCAATTTTCACAAAATAGCACTGCAAATTTAACCTACAACCTTCGATAATAACCATCAATAACAAAAATTACCTAGCTGAGAAAACGCTAACGTTTTTATTTTGCTAATCTTTATTCAATTTTTACAATTTTTAGGTGTACATAATGCAAGTAACAAGAGACTTATTTAACGATGTAATGGTGCCAAACTACAATCCGTCGGCAGTTATTCCTGTGCGCGGCGAAGGGTCACGTGTGTGGGATCAAAATAACAATGAGTTTATTGATTTTGCAGGCGGTATTGCCGTTAATTGTTTAGGCCACTGTCACCCAGCGCTTGTGTCTGCATTAAAAGAGCAAGGCGAGAAAATTTGGCACTTATCAAATGTAATGACTAACGAGCCTGCCCTACGTTTAGCACAAAAAATGGTTGAAGCGACGTTTGCAGACAAAGTGTACTTTGCAAACTCAGGTGCAGAAGCCAACGAAGCAGCTCTTAAGCTTGCTCGTCGCTTTGCACTTGACGAACACGGCGAAGAAAAATCACAAATCATTGCGTTTAACAAAGGCTTTCACGGCCGTACATTTTTTACCGTAACAGTGGGCGGACAAGCAGCTTACTCTGATGGCTTTGGCCCTAAACCTGGCGACATTATGCATTGTGATTACAACGATATTGCAGCATTTGAATCACTTATTAGTGATAAAACATGTGCAGTAATGATGGAGCCACTGCAAGGTGAAGGCGGTATTATTTCACCAACAGATGAATTTGCTAAAAAAGTACGCGAGTTATGTACTAAGCACAATGCACTGCTTATTTTTGATGAAGTGCAAACAGGCGTTGGCCGCACGGGTGATTTATACGCATACGAAGGCTTAGGCGTAGTGCCTGATATTTTAACTACGGCTAAAGCGTTAGGCGGTGGTTTTCCAATTGGCGCTATGATCACGCGTACTCATATCGCAGAGCACTTAAAAGTAGGTACTCATGGCTCTACGTATGGTGGTAACCCACTTGCCTGTGCCGTAGCAGAAGCTGCCTTTGATACAGTAAACACACCTGATGTATTAAATGGCGTTAAAGAGCGCGAGCAGTTATTCCGCGATGGTTTAAACGCTATTAACGAAAAATACAATGTATTCAGTGAAGTACGTGGTAAAGGTTTACTTATTGGTGCGGTATTAAACGATAAGTTTGAAGGCCGCGCCCGTGACTTTTTAGTTGCTAGTACTAACAATGGCTTAATGAATCTAGTAGCTGGCATGAACGTGATTCGTTTTACCCCATCTTTAGTTATTCCAGTTGAAGATATTAAAGAAGGCCTAGCACGCTTTGAAAAAGCAGTAAGCGACGTAGTAAACGGCTAATTGACATAGGCGCGCCGCAAGGCGCGCTGTTGGAGAAAGTAATAAATGCAAGTATTACGTCCTATTACAACAAAAGACTTTGCTGCACTTAAGCAGATTGCACTTGAATCAGGCCATGGGTTTACCTCACTACCTGTCGATGACCAGTTATTAAATGATAAAATAGCGCGCGCAGAAAAAAGCTTTGCAAAAAATATCAATCAACCACTTGATGAAAGCTACCTATTTGTTCTAGAAGACAGTGAAACAGGTGAGGTCATAGGCACAACCGCCATAGAAGCCGCAGTGGGCTTATCGGTGCCACTGTATCATTATCATTTAGGTAAAACAGTACACCACTCACCTACACTAAATGTTTATAACACCGTTGATATTTTAAGCATGTGCAACGATTACACCGGATGCTCTGAAATATGTACTTTGTTTTTACGCGAAAACAGCCGAAAAGGGTTAACCGGCCGCTTTTTATCTCGTTCACGCTTTTTATTTATGGCGCAGCACAGCGAACGCTTTGCCGATACCGTGATAGCTGAAATGCGCGGTGTAAGTGACGAAGACGGCCATTCACCGTTTTGGCAGTGGTTGCAAGAGCACTTTTTTAGTATTGAGTTTCCTCAGGCCGATCACTTAGTGGGGCTTGGCGATAAGGTATTTATTAGTGAGCTAATGCCTAAATACCCTATTTACGTCAATTTATTAAGTAACAAAGCTCAAGCGGTGATTGGTAACGTGCATGAAAAAACTAAACCTGCACTCAAGCTGCTTGAAAAAGAGGGATTTGAGCATCGTGGCTATGTTGATTTATTCGATGCAGGGCCAACCGTAGAGGCAAAGCTTGGTAATATTCGTAGTATTCGTGAATCTCAAGTATGCCCCATTACAATTGGTGAGCTCGAGCATATTAGCCAACACAGCTCAGATACACTTGCCGTTTGCAACCAAGGTGTAAGTGGATTCAGAGCTACCTTTACCCAGCACGCCCACTATAACCACGCTAAACACACCTTAGTAATAAGCCAAGAAGTGGCTAATGCCCTTAATTTATCCCAAGGAGATGCAGCGCGTTTTTTCCGCCTGTAAAACATATATGAACACACATCTTATAAATAACCAATGGCATACAGGCCAAGGCCCCGCTTTTAGTTCTGTTAACCCGAGTAACGGCGAAGTTGTATGGCAAGGTAATGGCGCAACCGCTGATCAAGTAGATGCTGCAATCAATGCAGCTAGAGCCGCACAAATACAATGGGCAGATACACCAATTGAGTCGCGCATAACCATACTTGAAAACTTTGTCGCACAATTAAAAGAACATAGCGAAGAATTTGCAACCATTATAGCGCGCGAAACCGGCAAGCCACTTTGGGAAACACGCACAGAAGTAGGCGCTATGACTGGTAAAGTAGCCATTTCAATCAAAGCCTATAATGAGCGCACCGGTACAACAGAAAACCCAATGCCCGGAGCTAAAGCCTTTATACGCCATAAACCACACGGCGTTGTGGCTATATTTGGGCCATATAACTTTCCTGGACATTTACCTAATGGCCATATAGTTCCGGCTATTTTAGCGGGTAACACCGTAGTATTTAAACCGTCTGAGCTAACCCCTCACGTTGCTGAATTTACTTTATCACTTTGGTTAAAAGCGGGCTTGCCAGCAGGTGTTATTAATTTAGTGCAAGGTGAAATAGAAACAGGTAAAGCACTTGCTTCGCATCAAAACATAGACGGCTTATTTTTTACTGGCAGCTCAAACACAGGTCATTTATTACATAAACAGTTTGCAGGTCACCCAGGTAAAATATTAGCGCTTGAAATGGGCGGTAATAACCCACTAATAATTAAAGATGTAGCCGATGTAAGCGCTGCAGCTCACGATATTATTCAATCGGGCTTTATTACTTCTGGCCAGCGCTGTACCTGTGCGCGCCGCGTGTTTATAGAGAATTCAACCAATGGCGATGCTATTTTAGAAAAACTTATTAGCGCAACAAAAAACATTGTTGTTGACGACAGTTTTGCAACTGACCAGCCATTTATGGGTGCCATGATTAGTGAAAAAGCCGCACTGGGTATGGTTGCAGCGCAGGCTGACCTAGTTAAACAAGGCGCTGAGATACTTGTTGAGCTTAAGCAGCTTAAAGCAGGCACTGGGTTTGTAAGCCCAGGTATTATTGATGTAACTAACATCATCAACATGGTCGATGAAGAACACTTTGGCCCGCTTATAAAAGTGTACCGCTACAACGACTTTGACAGTGCAATAGCAGAGGCTAATAACACCAGTTTTGGTTTATCTGCGGGCTTACTTGGCGATAACGAAGATGATTACAGCCACTTTTTAAAGCGCATTCGTGCCGGCATCGTCAATTGGAACCGCCCTATTACGGGTGCTTCTAGTGCAGCACCGTTTGGCGGCATTGGCGCAAGTGGTAACCACAGAGCAAGTGCGTATTATGCAGCTGATTACTGCGCTTACCCTGTCGCATCAGTTGAAGCCGATAAGGTAAACATGCCACAAACTTTAGCGCCAGGTTTAGTAATTGAATAAGTGAATAACCCAATTTAAGGATTTAACATGCACACCAACGTAAATACATTATTTGAAAATCTATGGGATAACTATTTAGCTGTTACCCCATCGGCAGATAAAATTCATGACCTTCTGGGCTCAACGCAAAAAGATGACATTATTAACGACCATATTGCGCTGCGTACCTTTAATATTGAAAAAGTAGGCCTAGAAAAGCTAGCAGCTCACTTTTTAGCGCTTGGTTACACAGAGTGTGGCGAATACCACTTTGAAGCTAAAAAGTTATACGCTAAACATTATGAGCATAGCGACCCAAAACAACCTAAAGTATTTATTTCTGAGCTATTAGTTGAAAAGTGTTCTCCAGGGTTACAAGCCATTGTGACAGATATGGTTGCGCAAATAGATGAAAACGCAGTCACTGCCGATAACTTTTTATATTCAGGCACCCATTGGCAAGTAAGTAGCGACACTTACAAACAGTTACTCGCGGAAAGTGAGTACGCAGCGTGGATGTCGGCATGGGGTTACCGTGCAAATCATTTTACTGTAAATATTAATATGCTTGCTAAGTTTGATAACATTCATGATGTTAATCAGGCGCTTAAAAATGCAGGCTTTGCGCTTAATACATCTGGTGGCGAAGTAAAAGGCTCACCAGAGGTGTTACTAGAGCAATCATCAACCCTTGCAGACGATTACGCTGTCACCTTTAGCGACGGCGAACTGCGCATCCCTAGCTGTTTTTATGAGTTTGCCATTAGGTACCCTAAAGCTGATGGCGAGCTTTACACGGGGTTTGTGGCAGCCTCTGCTGATAAAATTTTTGAAAGCACTAATGCGCGATAAATTAAGGCATGCCTTAATGTTTTAACTTAAAAAAAGCCCGTTTGGGCTTTTTTTTATGACAAAAATATTTAGAACATTTACACTAAGTTTTATGCCTGTATTTACTAAATTTTTGATTATCTTGCATGTACTGCTTTTATCACCATTGAGCCATGCAAATGACCCCCTTACATTACTCTCAAGAGCGAATGCGTCTACTGATGGCTTTTTAAACTCAGATAAAACGTTCGAAAGCCTGCTTAACCACACAATTGATACTAAATTGCAGTGGACCAATCAAGCCCGTTTAATTAAGCGACTTATGGGCACTGAAGCAGTATGCAGTTACGATATTATAAAAACGCCCGAGCGCGAAAAACATATTTTATTCTCAGATATACCCACCACAATTTACGAGCAGCGAAAAATATATGCTTTTAAACGCACTTTACAAAGCTTTCCTGAACGAGTCCACGTAGCCCAATTACTAGAAAAGGATTTTACTCTTGCCGTAGACTCGGGAACGAGCTATCAAAAGCTTGAGCCTGTTTTAACGAAGTATAGAGACCAAATTGCTGCGATAAGCTCAGAAGATACCAGCTCTCAATTGCCTCAACTTCTCATTCATAATAGAATAGACATGATTGTCGATTACGAGGTTAACGTCCTTGATGCACTCACCTCTGAGCAATTAAAACAAATTGATAGCCGGGAAATAGCTGAATTTCCAGAATTTGTTAATGGATACTTTGCATGTAGTAAGACAGAGCTTGGCGAAAAAGTAATAAAAACCATCAATATTTTAATGAAGACCCCCGAGATTTACGAGCGCTTACAAAAAAGTTTACAGCAAGCCTATAGTGCTGATACATCTAGCGCTATGATGCTTGCTTACTCTCAAGAGCACGTATACTTAACCACTGATGAGTAAAATCAATCGTCAAGATAAACAGCATAAATCAACGTAACCCCATGATCTTAATATAAAATAAATTATTTTAAATTTATTAAAAATTTTTATTGCGCTATATAAAAACCTACATTATTATCTCGCCGCTTCTTGATGATAGCCAATCCGAGTACATTACAACTCCCGTTTGTAGCAAGGCGATAGAGCAACTATCCAAGAGTGAATTTGACTGTGCGTTTGCACTATTGATCTCACTCAACTGACTCGTGGATACACCCTACCCGAGCAGTTGCTTAATTGACTCGGAAAATAAAATGGCTTTATCAACACAACGACAAGACACCGTAACTAAAGTACCTGCAGCAGTTGCTGCAAACCAAGCAATTGATTACGCGCAACTGAGTACTGCTCACATTGAACAACTTGCTGCACAATTTGGCGCACCTCTGGTGGTGCTTGACTGCGACGCTATACGCTCTCAATACCGTGCACTTAAACATGCACTGCCTGGCGTTGTGTTACATTTTGCTTTAAAGCCTTTACCGCATGCTGCTGTAGTGCGCACTTTGCTAGAAGAAGGCGCAAGCTTTGATTTAGCAACCAGCGGCGAAGTTGACTTAGTAGCAAGCCAAGGCGTACCAAGCGAGCGTACAATTCACACGCACCCAATTAAGCGCGACAGTGACATTCGCGACGCACTTGCCTACGGCTGTACCGTATTTGTGGTGGATAACATTAACGAACTTGAAAAGTTTATTACCTACAAAGACCAAGCTGAAATTTTAGTGCGCTTAAGCTTTCGTAATAAAGATGCATTTGCTGATTTATCTAAAAAGTTTGGCTGCAGCCCAGAGGCGGGAATCGACATTATTAGCCTTGCTCAGCAACTAGGTATTCGTATTAAAGGATTATCGTTTCATGTTGGCTCGCAATCACCTAACCCAACTAAATACGTTGAAGCAATAAATGCATCTGCAAAAGTAGTTAAACGGGTGGCTGAGTTAGGGTTACCAGCACTTAGTACGCTAGATATTGGTGGTGGGTTTCCTGTACCGTACAGTGCGGATGTGCTACCAATTGATGTATTTTGTGCGCCAATTAATAGCGCGCTGGCACAATTACCAGAAACGATGCAAATTATTGCTGAGCCTGGGCGTTTTATTGTAGCAAGTAGTGTAACCAGTGTTGCCTCTGTAATGGGACAAGCAACGCGCGAAGGTAAAACATGGTACTACTTAGATGATGGCATATATGGCTCCTTTAGCGGTTTAATGTTTGATGAGGCAGCTTATCCTATAGATAGTGCCAAACAAGACGGCGAGCGATTTGAATCAGTACTAGCAGGCCCCACATGCGACAGTATAGATGTAATAAGTGATTCAATTATGCTGCCAAAACTTAATAACGGTGATTTAATTATTAGCCGTATGATGGGGGCTTACACACTTGCTACGGCAACCGATTTTAACTTTTTTAAGCGCGCTGAGGTCGTTGTATTAAACGAGCACATGCACAGCCAAGTATTAACAAGCTAGTAAACTAAGTTCCTCGTTATAGGTACGCTGGCTTGTACCTATACACGCCAACGCAGTTGCTCATTCCAACTGCGTTTTTTATTTGGTCATATTAACCGTTGCGGGTTTAAGCTTATTTAATATATGGGCAGGTAAATGGCGTACTAAGTTTGTAACTTAATGGGCTAGATAACTGCGCCTTCGTTATTCTAATGCTGCATTCATGTAAGAATGAGGTAAGGTAGTGCTCCTCATCGACATTCAAACAGATAAAAGAGTTGCTTGTCCTTTAAATGAGCCCTGCGGGCCGAATAATGCTATTTGTAGGAAATAGCTCATTATTAAAGTCTCAATGTTGACTAAGCTTTAAACAAATGGCTGTTAACCGGCCCCAAAACGCCTAAAATACTCACTTAAAGCGCTTTACTGCTATAACGCAAACTTTACGCCACGCAGCATAGTACGTTTAAGCCCTAACAATTAAAACCCCCTTTAGCGTTAAGCACTGCTGAAATAAACGCGCCCTGCTATTAAACAGCGATAAGTGCTCTCATAAAGTCATCGTAAAATATCCATTATTTGATTGTTTTTACGATGATCGTCCCTCATATATAAAACGTAATAGATTGAAATAGCTAAGGGTGAATGATGAAAAACGAACTCGATAATAAGCAGATCCTTTCTGTGTATGAACGTATTCAAAAGCGCGGTAAGCAAAACGATATTGGTAAACACTACCAGGGAGTTACCGCTTACTCTGACATTGACGGCTACACAATATACTTAGAAGGTAGCGGCGTATTATTGCGCTTTGGATTTCATAATGCTTACCATCTTGATTATGAGCATGAAAAACACAAAGACGACTTTCTAAAAAAACTATATAACATTGCTAATGAGGAATAATGCAGCCAAGACGCATTCGTAAACGCACCACAAACAAGCAAACCACCTCGTTTATAAACCAGGTAATTGCGGAGCTACAAGCGCACCCAGAAAAGCTCGATATAGTTCGTCAAAATCTAGATGAATATCGCGAACAAACCTACCTTAAACGCGGTTTTTTGCTGGCCATAGAACGCTTTGATTGGGTGTTTGAAGCCAGTAACGACGTTAACTTTATCTGTCAACAAATCTTAGCCGATGATTACATAGGTAATCGCCTTAGACGCTATCCGCTATTATTTAAAGGCGTTATTAATAGCACCTAATTTACACGCCTTTTATAACATTAAGCTTCTCTTTTCTAACCAGTATACACTGCTAGTATTTTTAATTAGTACACTAATTAAACGTGTAAAATGGTTATGTTTGTCTATTTAAAATACCCTTCGTACTCTAACTATTACCATTCTAACGAATATTTATCTTTTTTATTACTCATACCCCGTAAACAAATCCTTACTATTTTTACCATTTAAAATTTTAAGTGTAAACCATTGAATGTATGCAATTTTATTTATAAAGACCGGCATGAGGCACAACTACAAATTAACCCGTTTTTATTAATAATCCATCTACATCTTGGTATCTGGTTGTTTACTTTCGCCTTGAATTGTTAGAGCTATTACATTAAGCTTATCTTTATTGAACGTTCAATTAATAAAAATTATGCCTAAAGTCGGAATGGAACCTGTCAGGCGTCAGCAGCTAATTGACGCGACTATTGAGTCAGTAGCACAGCGCGGTTTGCAAGGAACAACCATTAACACCATTAGTAAAAATGCAGGTTTATCATCTGGCATTATTAGCCATTACTTTGGTGGCAAGCAGGGGTTAATAGAGGCAACCGTTAGGTATTTGTTATCGAATTTAAAAAATGAATTAATTGAAAAAGTTGAGCCATCCACAAGCGCAATTGAGCGTTTGATGTTTATTGTTGAGGCCAACTTTGCACTTGTTCAACAGCGCAATGACACCACACGTACGTGGTTAAGTTTTTGGGCGCAGTCAATGCACGATCAAGAGCTGCACAGGCTGCAAAATGTAAACAGTAATCGCTTGCAAAGTAATTTAGCATTTTCTTTTAAGCAACTAATGCCCGTAAAGCAAGCAAAACAAGCTGCAGAACTTAGCGCCGCCATGATTGATGGCCTATGGTTAAGAGCAGTATTAAGTCAATCTGACGAAAACCAATTTAAACACAGTGAAACATTAGCGAAAAGCTATGTACATTCACTCATCAAGCAATATGGAGCCTAGCGTGACTACACCTGTCTATCAAAACTTTATTAATGGCCACTTCCTTGCAAACCAAAGTGGTGAAACTTTTGATGTAAAAAACCCAGCCACAGATGAAGTTATTTACTCGGTAGAAGTTGCCGACGAATTTATTCAAAACGCAGCTATCGAGAGTGCAAAACAAGGCTTTGCTCAATGGTCAAAAATGAGCCCTATAGAACGTAGCCGTATTTTATTAAAGGCGGTTGCTTTATTGCGTGAGCGTAATGACCAGCTTGCCTTAGTTGAAGTGCTAGATACAGGTAAACCAATGCAAGAAGCTAACTGCGTTGATATAGAAACAGGCGCAGACGTAATTGAATACTTTGCCGGCTTAGCACCAGCGCAAGTTGGCCAGCAGCAAATGGTTGGCGAAGACTTTTACTATACTCGCAAAGAGCCATTAGGTATTTGTGCTGGTATTGGTGCATGGAACTACCCACTGCAAATTGCTTGTTGGAAATCGGGCCCTGCCCTTGCCGCAGGTAATGCGTTTATCTTTAAGCCTTCAGAAGAAACCCCTTTAGGTGCGATTAAACTTGCTGAAATTTTTGTTGAAGCAGGTGTACCTGCCGGCGTATTTAACGTTGTGCAAGGTGCGGGTGATGTAGGTCAGTGGTTAACCTCTCACAGTGAAATAGACAAAGTATCGTTTACGGGTGAAGTAGGCACAGGTAAAAAAGTAGTGGCAAGCGCTGCGGGCACATTAAAAGACGTAACAATGGAGTTAGGTGGTAAATCACCTTTATTAGTGTTTGAAGATGCCAATATTGAGCAAGCCGTCAGTGCAGCTATGTTAGGTAACTTTTATACCCAAGGTGAAATTTGTACTAACTGTACCCGTATTTACGTTCATAAAAATGTATATCAGCAGTTTATTGATGAGCTTAAAACACGTACTGAGCAAAATATTATTGCTGGCGATCCACAAGATTTAAATACTAACTTTGGTGCACTAATCTCTAAAAAGCATCAAGAATTGGTAATGAGCTATATACAAAGCGGTAAAGACCAAGGTGCAACACTATTGACTGGCGGTACTACGCTTTCTCCTGAATCAGCGCCTAATGGTTACTTTGTAGCACCTACGGTATTTACCGATTGCAACGATGACATGACTATCGTCAAAGAAGAAATTTTTGGCCCAGTTATGAGCGTGCTTGTTTTTGAAGACGAAGATGATGTAATTGCGCGTGCTAATGGTACACATCTTGGTTTAGCCGCTGGCGTATTTACTAGCGATATTAAACGGGCGCATCGTGTTATTCACCAATTAGAAGCCGGTATATGTTGGATTAATGCTTACGGTAATTCACCTGCTGAAATGCCTGTTGGTGGTTACAAGCAATCAGGTATTGGCCGTGAAAATGGCATAGAAACGCTTGATCATTACACGCAAACTAAGTCTATTTATGTGGGCATGGCCGACATAGAAAGCCCGTTTTAAGGTGGCAACTATGAGTAACACTTACGACTATATTATTGTTGGCGCCGGTTCTGCAGGTTGTGTACTTGCAAATCGCTTATCTGAAGATACAAACAATA
The DNA here is from genome assembly GCF_005887365.1 of Pseudoalteromonas sp. S3785. NCBI lineage: Bacteria > Pseudomonadati > Pseudomonadota > Gammaproteobacteria > Alteromonadales > Pseudoalteromonadaceae > Pseudoalteromonas > Pseudoalteromonas sp. S3785. The sequence continues at coordinate 30,437 of NZ_PNCT01000075.1, forward strand.
AAGTGCTATTGCTAGAAACCGGTGGTAGCGATAAAAGTATATTTATAAAAATGCCAACGGCGCTCTCTATTCCTATGAATACAGATAAATACGCGTGGCAGTTTCACACTCAGCCTGAGCCGTATTTAGATAACCGTGAAATGCACTGCCCACGCGGTAAAGTGTTAGGCGGCTCGTCATCAATTAATGGCATGGTGTACGTACGAGGCCATGCGAAAGATTTTGACGAGTGGCAGCAACACGGTGCTAACGGCTGGGATTATCAGTCGTGCTTACCTTACTTCAAAAAAGCAGAAAGCTTTTATTTAGGCGAAAATGCGCACCGTGGTGGCACAGGCCCGCTTGGTGTTAATAACGGTAACGAAATGCAGAACCCGCTTTACACCACTTTTATAAAAGCAGGTGTACAAGCTGGATATGCACACACAGACGATTACAACGCAGCGCAGCAAGAAGGCTTTGGCCCTATGCATATGACTGTAAAAGATGGTGTGCGCAGCTCCGCCTCACGCGAATATCTAGACCCAGTAAAATCTCGCAGTAACTTAACCGTTATTACAGGTGCGTTAGCACAAAAAGTAATTTTAGAAGGCAAAAAAGCCACAGGCATTGAATATACAGTAAATGGCACGCTTAAAACGGCGCATGCTACTAAAGACGTTGTATTAAGTGCAGGCCCAATTGGCTCACCGCATATTTTACAGCTTTCGGGTATTGGCGATAAAGCCATACTTGAAGAAGCCGGTGTTGAGGTAAAACATCACTTACCAGGCGTTGGTCAAAACTTGCAAGATCACCTTGAGTTTTACTTTCAGTACAAGTGTAAGCAACCTATTACCTTAAACGGTAAATTAGGCCTGTTCTCTAAAGGCTTAATTGGCGCTAAATGGCTGCTGACCCGAAAAGGCTTAGGTGCAACCAATCACTTTGAGTCGTGTGCGTTTATTCGCTCAAAACCTGACGTTGAGTGGCCAGATATTCAGTATCACTTTCTACCAGCGGCGATGCGCTACGACGGGCGCAGTGCATTTGCGGGTCATGGTTTTCAGGTACATGTAGGTCATAACAAACCTAAAAGCCGTGGTAGTGTGACTATTCAATCAGCTAATCCAGAGCAACCGCCAAAAATTTTATTTAACTACTTACAGCATAAAGACGATATTGAAGGTTTTAGAGCGTGTGTGCGCCTAACTCGCGACATTATTGAGCAAAGTGCATTTGATGACTACCGCGATGAAGAAATTCAACCAGGTAAGCACATTCAAACCGACGAAGAAATAGATGCCTTTGTACGCCAAGCAGTAGAAAGTGCCTATCACCCATCTTGTTCTTGCAAAATGGGCGAAGATGACATGGCCGTGGTTAATTCTAATACCCAAGTTCATGGTATTGAAGGGCTACGTGTTGTTGACTCGTCAATCTTCCCAACGGTACCAAATGGTAACTTAAATGCCCCTACAATTATGGTTGCAGAAAAAGCAGCAGATCTAATTTTAGGTAAAACACCGTTACCGCAAGCATCTGTGGACGTTACCATAAGCAGTAATTGGCAAACAACGCAACGTAATAGCGAGATTTAATTAAGCCATAACGTGCCTAACACGATGTAGGGCACGTTCAACTTGCAGTGGCTCACGGCGTAAATTGGTTACGCGGTGTTTATGCAAGCAATAAAACAAAAACGGAGAACTTATGAGTTACTTTTATTCATTTTGGGAGGGCGATAATGACTATATGGCTTAGTGCTGGCATTATATTTACGCTACTTGCAGTTATCACTATTTTATTTAAATGGGGTAACGTACGCGTAGTAGGCGTAACACCAGTGAGAACTTTTACCTTTATCGCAATCTTATTTACCTCAGGCCTAGACGTTGGCCTAATCATGTTTCCATTAACCGAATTTGCAGGTTATGCAGACATAAAAGCAAGCCCAGAATACGCGTTTGCAAACCCACTGGCTATTGAGTTTGGCTACTGGGGATTCTTGATCTGGGGATTTTACTTTCTTACGTGCTTTTATTTCTGTGTAATAGAGCCCAAAGTTAAATTTTTCGAAATTTCATGGGTTAAGTTCATTAATAACGTGGTTATTATTGGCACATGTGCCTTTACGGCTTACCTACTGCTTTCTAACTTACCCTGGTACTTACCAGAGCTAGGCGATGGCTCGAGCGTTATACCTACCTTTTACTTTATTGTATTTGCAGCTATTTGCTTTGCTGTGTACTCAAGTACAGATATTAAATACGTGCGCTTTTTAAGTATTTCTACAACTTGGTTGTTTATCGCGTTAATTGCCTTTATGTGGGTGGGTGCATTTGTCGTTGGTGACAGCGAAATGTCGGCATTTACCAATAACCTTGCAAAAATTGGTACTTACTTTGCCAATATAAATGAGTTTGTTTTACCGCTTAACGACTACCATGAATTTTACCTATTTTGGTGGTTCGCGTGGAGTATTATGATTGGCCAGTTTACGTCTCGTTTTGTAGGTGGCCTTAAAACATACCAAGTGCTAGGTGCAATGTTGATATTCCCATCTATCCCGATTGCAATTTGGTTTAGCGTACTTTATCACTACCACGAAATGGGTATTTCAACAGCGGGTATTAAAAACTTTGCCATGGTATTTGTTGGGATAGTGTTTGTTATTAATTCGCTTGATTCATTAATACGCCTATACACTGATAACCTTAATTTAACGGTTAAACGTTTAGGTAAAATGAACTATATGCTGCTAAATATTGTGGCCTTATCGCTACTTACCTTGTTATTTAAACTTGAATTTCTACAAATTCAATGGGTTGGCGCGTTAGTAATTGCACTGTTTTTTGGCTGTGCTGCGTTTATTGGCTATAGCAAATTTAAAACGGTTAACAATATAGATAGTTCGCCAAAAGCAAACAAAATCGATTACACAAAAATAGAAACTGTACATTAGGGATCAACAATGAATAACAAATTAAAACAACTAGCAGTAGCGCTACCTTTCGCACTTTTATCAACAACGGTGTCAGCTAACTGGTCAACTACCATTACAGCGGCATCTGACTATACTTTTAACGGTGTAACACAAACTGATAGCGACCCTGCAATTCAAGCAAGCCTTGATTACGCGTTCGAAAGCGGTGTTTATGCGGGTGCATGGGCATCTAATGTAGATTTTGGTGATGACACTGATTTTGAACTTGATGCATACCTTGGTAAATACGTGCAACTTAACGAGCAAGTGAGCGCTGATTACGGTATTGCTTATTACACATACCAAGGTAATAACAGCGATGGTAACTACGCAGAAGCCTACACAAAGTTTGGCTATGCAAGTGAGTATGGTCAAACAGAGCTTAACTTTTGGTATAGCTGGGATTACTTTGGTACCGGTGCTGGCCATGTTATTTCTATGATTGCCCACACCTTTGAAATTGCCCCAAATCATGCCATTCGTGCAAGCTTTGATATTTCAAACTCACTCGATGGCGATAAATTTCAGTGGGATGCACCAAAAGGTGATAAATCTTACAGCCATTACCGCCTAGCGTATCAAACGAGCTACGAAGGCTTTGGTATTGAGATTGCTGCAGAAGACACAAGCCTAGACTACGACTACGCTGATGAGCGTATAGTGCTTGCTATATCACGCACATTCAATTTATAAAGTTGTAGTTGTTAGATTCTACAAACAAAAATGCCACTTTTAAAAGTGGCATTTTTTTATCTAACACAATTTTACTATTCTTTAAGCAT
>NZ_PNCT01000076.1:0-24502 GCF_005887365.1 Pseudoalteromonas sp. S3785
GCTATTTAAAGCATGTGGAGTGTTGAATGGAGGCGGAACCCGGAGTCGAACCGAGGTGGACGGATTTGCAATCCGCTGCATGGCCACTCTGCCATTCCGCCAAACCGTTGGACAACCTAATGAAAACTTGGAGCGGCACACGAGGCTCGAACTCGTGACCTCGACCTTGGCAAGGTCGCGCTCTACCAACTGAGCTAGTGCCGCATTATTATTTAATTATCTGCGTTATTCAACATCTTGCGATGTTTGCGCTGGTAATTAAGTAACTTTGGTTTTCTTTATCTTAGGGGCTATGCCCTCTCAACACGGACGCATTCTACAGAGATTATTAAACGCGTCAACACAAAAAATGCCACTTTTGAACTGTTTGATTATTTTTTATCTAAAACGGTGCGTTATTAGACGTTTACAATCAATTTTTGGTCAATTCACTCCATGCGGCCATTAAATATTGCACCATAGAACTCAGTGTTAAATAGGTGGCTATATACAATAAGGCAAAACTTAAATAGACCATCCACGTGTCAAATTGCCATATCAGGCCAATAATCGCTAGCATTTGCGCTGCGGTTTTTATTTTGCCCATATTTGATACTGCTACATTGCCACGTTTACCTTGTTCGGCCATCCATTCGCGTAATGCAGAGATCACTATTTCACGGCTGATAATAATAAGCGCGGGGATTGTCATATACATAGACTGATAATGATCAGAGAGCGCAACAAGTGCAGCACACACCATAACCTTATCGGCTACCGGGTCTAAAAATGCACCAAAAGGCGTAGATTGCTCTAGCTTTCGCGCTAAATAGCCATCAAGTATATCGGTAATTGATGCTAGCCAAAAAATAAAAGCGGCAGCAAAAAACGCCCAGCTATAAGGCAAGTAAAATATCACCAAAAATATGGGGATAAGAAAAAGTCTAAAGGTTGTGAGTGTGTTTGGAATATTCCACATAACTACTTGGATATGTCTTTTTTTCTATATTCGCATGAAGGGCTAGCCCTTGTCATGCAAATGGTTAAATATCTTCTCAGCCATGTCAGGACTGATCCCAGGAACTTTTTTTAACTGTTCTATATTAGCAGCTTTTACCCCTTGCATGCCCCCTAAATATTTTAATAATGTTTGGCGACGCTTAGAGCCTACTCCGTTGATCTCTTCTAATAATGATTGCGTGCGCTGTTTTTGGCGCTTATTACGGTGCCCTGCAATGGCAAATCGATGCGATTCATCGCGTATATGCTGGATTAAATGAAGCGCTGGCGCATCCGAATCCATAGGAATCGTCTTTCGCCCGCCATCTATTAATAAGGTTTCAAGGCCTGGCTTTCTGCTTGTGCCTTTTGCTACACCCACTAACAACGGCATTTTAGCATGTGGCCACGTAGCAAAGTATTGCTCAGCACGGCCTAGTTGCCCTTTACCACCGTCAATAAATATAACGTCAGGAATTTTATCTTCATCTACCACTTTGTTATAGCGCTTGTTAAGTGCAAACTCCATCGCCGCGTAATCATCACCGCCGGTTATACCTGTCACGTTGTAACGCCTGTACTCTTTGTTATTTGGCCCTTGCGAATCAAATACAACACAACTGGCTACTGTGTTCTCTCCCATGGTGTGGCTGATATCAAAACATTCCATTCTGTTTATATCATCTAACCCTAGGGTCGCTTTTAATTGTGCATAACGTTTGTTTATAGAATCTTGCGTACTTTGTTTTACGGTAATGCTGTTTAGTGCATTTTTATTAGCAAGCTGGAGGTATTGTGCTCGCTCTCCCCGGGTAACCACTTTAAGCGATACTTTGCGCTCACTAATTTGCGTAAGGGCTTCACTCAATGCACTACTTTCTTCAATCTCAAACGGTAAAATAATTTCTTTTGCTATGCGCCCTGTCGCACCCGGCGCTAAATAATATTGCCCTAAAAACGAAGTGAGTATTTCCTCTTGGCCTGAATCTTTAGGCACCTTAGGGAAGTAGGTTTTACTGCCTAACACTTTATGATCGCGGATCATTAATAAGTGAATCCCATTTAGTCCATTTAAGTGTGCAAAACCCACCACATCCATTTCAGCAAAATTACCTGAAATAGACTGTTGCTCCTGCATTTTGCGAAGCAGCATGATTTGGTCACGCACTTTTGCTGCAAGCTCAAAGTTAAGATCTTTACTCGCCGCTTCCATTTTTTTTATTAAATCGGCTATTACTTCGTGCGACTTGCCCGTTAAAAACTTACGTACATAATCAACTTGTTCGGCGTACTCTTGCTCCGTCACTTTATTAACACACGGTGCGGAGCAACGCTTTAGCTGATACTGCAAACACGGACGGCTTCTGGCACGGTAATAGGCATCTTCGCACTGACGAACCGGAAATATTTTTTGCATTAAACGCAAACTTTCTGACACTGCACCAGCGCTTGGGAAAGGCCCAAAGTACTCGCCTTTTACCTTGCGGCTGCCTCTATGAAAAGCTAAACGCGGATGTTTATGACTGGTCAGTAATATATAGGGGTATGACTTATCATCACGTAATAAAATGTTATAACGCGGCTGATATTTTTTTATAAGGTTGTTTTCAAGCAGTAGCGCTTCGGTTTCGGTGTTTGTGAGCGTCACTTCAATATCGCAAATATTACTCACTAACACACGGGTTTTGCTGTCGGTTAGATTAGATCTAAAGTAGCTACTTACCCGTTTTTTTAAGTTTTTAGCTTTACCGACATAAATAACTTGATGTTCACTATCAAGCATACGGTATACACCCGGCTCACTTGATAGCGTTTTTAAAAATTGGGCGTGATCGAATTCAGACATAAATTAAAAAATTAGTGAGATACGTCTATATCAATCATTTTATGGCGAATAGCCAAATGAGTAAGCTCTACGTCGCCTCCTACGTTTAATTTTTCAAACATACGGTAACGGTAGCTATTTACTGTTTTTGAACTTAAATTTAAGCGCTCAGCAATATCTTGTGCTTTTTCACCTTTGGTGATCATGAGCATAATTTGTAGCTCGCGCTCAGATAAGCTTTGAAAAGGGTTTTCGTCGGTACGCCCTGTTACTTGCGCCAGGGCAATTTGCTGTGCAATTTCAGGGGCTATATAACGCTGTCCCGCATGAACAGAACGTATAGCACGAACCATTTCATCAGAACCCGCACCTTTGGTTAAAAAGCCATGCGCGCCAATTTGCATCACTTTTGATGGAAATGGGTCTTCGCAATTAACCGTAAGCACAATAATTTTTACGTCTGGGCAATAGCGACAAATCTTTTTAGTAGCCTCTAAGCCGCCCATACCAGGCATGTTCATATCCATTAATACAATATTAGGTGCGTGCTGGCGACAAAACTGTACCGCAGCCTCTCCATCTTTAGCTTCGCCTACCACTTTAAAACCACGTACGTCATCTAATATACGTTTTATACCAGTTCGTACCAGCTCATGGTCATCAACTAAAAGCACATTAATCAATGTAATACCCTCATTAACCTAACAATACGCGACAAACAATCTAATTTGCCACATTACCACAGTTAAAGCGAAACAATAACTAATATTATTGCTTCGCTTTAGGTTTACTCATCTTTTAGCATTATTTTACTACTGCTAAAAACCAGTACTTTAGCTTTTTATGACGCTGCTTTTTCGCTAAAACGGTCTACCCAAAGGGCAATAATACCATCGCCTGTAACATTACATGCTGTACCAAAACTATCTTGCGCAAGGTAAAGAGCAATCATTAATGCAACAGCCCCTTCGTTAAAGCCAAGCATGCTGGTTAATAAGCCCAGCGCCGACATTACTGCTCCGCCAGGTGCACCTGGCGCTGCAATCATGACTACCCCTAACATCATAATAAACGGCAGCATCCCCATTAAAGAAGGTACTTCCATGCTTGGCGATAAAAACATTACGGCCATTGCACACGTCACAATCGTAATGGTAGAACCCGATAAGTGAATGGTAGCGCACAGTGGCACGGTAAAGTTTGCTACATCTTCTTTTACGTTATTAGCTTTACTTGATTGCAACGAAACTGGAATTGTAGCCGCGCTCGACATTGTCCCCAACGCTGTAAAATAAGCAGGCAGCATATTTTTAACTAACTCCAACGGGTTACGTTTAAGCAGTAACCCTGTAGAAACATACAATACGGTTAACCACAGCCAATGCATAACAAGTGCTGCAATAAGCACAACACCAAAGGTTTGCAGTGTATCTACCACGGTACCAGCTACGGTCATTTCTGCAAATACACCCGCTATATAAAATGGTAACGCTGGAATAATTACTTTAGATAATAATGCATCGATTACATCGCGACCCTGATCAGACACTTTTTTAAGTGTTTCTAACTCAAGTTGGCTCATGCCTATGCCAAATACGAACGCAGTCACAAGGGCTGTCATTACCCCCATCAGCGGTGGGATTTCTAAATCAATAAAACTGCCAATTTCTGTAGCTACTTCAGCTTCAAATGTAATATTTCCACTTAAAAGTGGGATAACCGCACTTACCAGTAAAAATGCAAGCGTACCTGCAATTACTGTAGAGCTATAAGCAAAGCCAACTGTTTTACCTAATAAATGGCCTGACCCTTTAGGCAAGCCAGCAATTCCCGAAGCAATAAAAAATAAAATAATTAATGGGATGGTAAAAGATATGAGCTGGCCAATAAGTTCTTTAATAGTAAATAAAAGCTCAACACCAGTGAGAGGCACATAAAGCCCGACTAAAATACCGGCCACAATACCGGCAATTAATTTTAAGATTAACTTCATTGTGATTGCTTAGTTGAATTGAATATAGATAGTGTGTTTTTAACATGTTTTAGACGCGTTGTGTGATAAAAGTATTCAAGTTATATTCATGTGCACAAATAACACACAAAATCGTCTCGATTATTAGCCTATCCCACGCATTTTTTAACTAAGTGACAAGGTTTACTCTTTAAATTTAAAAATAAGCCCGCATTCTTAATAACTAAAGCAACAATAATAACTAATTTTTATTTCGGCTAGTTATAAGCTCAATAGATATATGTTATAGCCAAACTTTACTTTAGTTTTTTTAAACTCGCAGTAAAGTGTATTTATATAGTTAATAGCAAAGGCTATTAACACATTGATCAGATTGTATCCAAAGGAACATTATGTCTACTATTTTTGAAGATAACTCACTAAGCATTGGTAATACACCACTGGTAAAACTTAATCGCGTAACAGGCGGTAACGTTTACGCTAAAGTAGAATCGCGTAATCCTAGCTTTAGTATTAAATGTCGTATTGGTGCATCAATGATTTGGGAAGCTGAAAAATCAGGTCAGCTTGTTGAAGGTAAAGAACTAATTGAACCTACATCGGGTAATACAGGTATCGCCCTTGCATTTGTTGCAGCAGCACGTGGTTACAAATTAACACTCACCATGCCCAATACAATGAGCTTAGAGCGCCGCAAACTATTAAAAGCATTAGGCGCTAACTTAGTGCTGACAGATGGTGCTAAAGGTATGAATGGCGCAATCGAAAAAGCAAAAGAAATTCAAGCAACCGATCCAGAAAAATACATTTTATTACAACAGTTCGAAAACCCAGCTAACCCTAAAATTCACTTTGAAACAACGGGTCCAGAAATTTTTGAAGCACTTGATGGCAATATCGACTTTTTTGTAGCAGGCGTAGGCACAGGCGGTACTATTACAGGTGTTAGTCGTTACCTTAAAAACGAAAAAGGCCTAGATGTTAAAGCGATTGCAGTTGAGCCAACTAATTCACCCGTTATTAGCCAAACGCTTGCAGGCGAAGAAGTTAAACCAGGTCCACATAAAATACAGGGCATTGGCGCTGGCTTTATTCCTGGTAACCTTGACTTAAGTGTGATTGATGCTGCTGAGCAAGTATCAAACGAAGATGCGATTGCAATGGCTCATGAACTAATGAAAAAAGAAGGGATTTTAGTAGGTATTTCTTCGGGCGCAGCGGTTGTTGCCGCTAAACGCTATGCTGAAAAACCAGAAAACGCGGACAAAAACATTGTGGTAATTTTACCAAGTGCAACGGAGCGTTACTTATCAAGCCCAATGTTTGCTGAACAATTTAGCGAGCAAGAATTAGTACAGTAAACTTCTCTCCTTGAGATACTAAAAAGGATGCTTATGGCATCCTTTTTTATTATTTATGATTCGATTTTCTATTTATTACGCGGTGCTGCTTTACATCTTGTTTAATTAATCACACACTTTAAAAAATTAATTAAAAAAATACACCATGAAAAAAATAACAACTTATTTAAGTTTTATAGTTTGCATATTTTTAACCGCTTGTGGCGATAACGTGCAAACACTGGGCGACTCACCCGGCGACACAGCCACTGCCTACTTTGATGCGTTATACAATCAAAAAGATTTACAAAAAGCCAGTACAATGGCCACCCCAAACCTCAGCCGCATAATGAAATCTTACGGCACCGCTAAACAATTTGCCCGAAACTTAGTCAACCTACAATACGATGAAGTTGTGATTGAAGTCGATATGACCAATATGAGTGTGCGCGAGCAATATGGTGATAACGCCAAAATAAATCTAATTTTTACCGGTTATTTTAATGGCGATAAAATTGACGATATGCGCAGCGTAAAAATGCTTCGTAAAAAAGGGAAATGGTATATAGACAAAATAGTGGCAGATCCTTACGCACGCTAAACGCGAGCTGCAAATACTCAATTATAAAAAAGGCCTCACATACGAGGCCTTTTGCATTTTAGCTAAATGTGAATTTGATCAAAGCTCACCAGGTTGGAAGTTATCAACCGCAATGGCTTGTTTTCTTAGTTTATTGGTATGGTGCATTGCATCGGCATCAGCTTGCTCTAAAAAGCCTTGCTCTAACGCATAATTAATCGCGCCTTCTATATCCAGTGTCGCAGGTACCTTACCTTTTCGCTGCCATTGTTTTAAGTCTTTAAACTGTGTTTGCATATCGTGCATCGCTAAAAAAGCATTTTCCATCACGCCCGTGCCCGCATTTTCATCTACATAACATAAGTGCGTTAAACGGTTTCTAAACACCCCTGGTTGCGTCATATGCTCGCAAATACTTTGGGCTGTTTCATCACTTGGCTTGTGGTAATGATTCCCCAGCGGAAACACAATGCGTTTAAGTAAAAAGTTAACCACCGGGTTTGAAAAGTTTTTGAAAAAGCCATCAAACGCTTGGCCAATTTCATACAATGAGTTTTCAATTGCGTATTTCACAAACGGTAAGTCAGCTTGCTGACGACCTTCGTCTTCAAAGCGCTTTAACACTGTAGACGCTAAATATAAATGACTTAGTACATCACCTAAACGCGCTGAAATCATCTCTTTACGCTTTAGCTCGCCACCAAGTACCAACATGGCTACATCGGTTGTAAAAGCAAGGCCACGGCTCATTCTGCTTAGCTGTTTGTAGTAAACAGCGGTTGCACCACACACGGGCGCTTTAGCAAAACAACTACGTGTTAAGCCATGCACAAAAGCCATGCCTGCATTACTGGCTGCAAATAAAATATGCTTCATCAATAAACTATCAAATTGATCAAGTGCTGCATCGTCGTCTTCCATTGCGGCAGCTTCCATTTCTTTTAACACAAACGGATGACAACGGGTGGCACCTTGTCCAAATATCATTAAGTTACGCGTTAAAATATTAGCCCCTTCAACCGTAATAGATACCGGAATGCCCATATAACCATGGGCTAAATAGTTATTAGGGCCCACTTGTATTCCTTTACCTGAGTGAATATCCATTGCATCGTTCATTACCGTACGGCCCATTTCGGTCATATGGTATTTTGCGATGGCGGTCACCACCGAGGGGCTTAATTTTAAATCAATGGCACCGGCAGTCATTAACCGTGCTGACTCAAGTGTATATGTTAATCCGCCAATACGGGCTAGTGCTTCTTGTACACCTTCAAACTGGCCAATAGATACACCAAACTGCTGGCGCACCATGGCGTAAGCAGAGGTCATTTTTGACGCTAAATGCCCTGTTGCCGTACTCAGTGCTGGCAATGAAATACCGCGCCCAGCACTTAAACACTCAACCAGCATACGCCAGCCTCGTCCTGCACCTTGCTCACCACCAATAATCCAATCTAGTGGAATAAATACATCTTTACCGTAAGTAGTCCCGTTCATGAATGCCATATTTAATGGATAATGGCGCTCGCCGGTTTCTACCCCTTCGTGATCGGTAGGAATTAGTGCGCAGGTGATACCAAGCTCTTTTTCATCACCAAGTAGCCCATCGGGGTCATACATTTTAAAAGCAAGGCCAAGTACAGTTGCAATAGGCGCCAGTGTAATATAGCGCTTAGACCAATTTAAACGCAGGCCTATTACCTCTTCACCATTATGCTGGCCTTTACACACTACACCAGAGTCAGGAATGCTGCCCGCATCAGAGCCCGCTTCTGGGCCAGTAAGTGCAAAACACGGCACATCTTTACCGTTAGCAAGTGTTGGTAACCAGCGCTCTTGTTGTTCTTTTGTACCGTAATGTAGTAATAATTCGCCTGGGCCTAAGCTGTTAGGCACCATAACCGTCACAGCCGCAGTTAAGCTTTTTGTGGCAATTTTTGACACTATGGTTGAATTAGCAATGGCAGAGAACTCTCTCCCACCAAATTTTTCAGGAATGATCAGCGCAAAAAAGCCTTCTGTTTTTAAGTAATCCCAGACTTCTTTTGGCAGGTCTTTGTCTTTTTGTACAATTTGGTAATCATCTAGCATCGCCAGTAGCGTGTTAACCTCATTATCCATAAAGTCACTTTCTTTAGCACTAAGCTCAGGTTTAGGAAAGTTATGCAGTTTTTGCCAATCTGGGTTACCACTAAATAGCTCACCATCCCACCATACATCGCCGGCTTCCATTGCCTCTCGCTCAGTTTGCGAGAGCGGCGGAAGTACCTTTTTAAACATTTTAAACGTAGGACGGCTGATCAGGTTGAGGCGAATATCTTTGACTGCAAAAATAACCACCACCACGACCAGCAATATTATAAATACCGACATGAGCACATTCCTTTTACATTGAATGAAAATAGTAACTTAATTATGACCCATCTTAGTTTAAATACAATCATTGCGCGATGTGCCACACGCCTTAACGTATTAATTTCATTGTTTTAAACATCGCTGCTATTATCACTTTCTTAATAATAATAAACCAAAGGAATACAATGAACACACCACGCTTTAAATTAAGTATGAGCGCCTTAATAGTCGCAAGCACATTAGCGCTGAGCGCCTGCGAAGCTGAAATAGCCATAGACACTACCGATTCAGCACAATCAGAGTCTTCTCTTACAAAACAAGATGCCAATGCGTTTATTGCCAAAGCCGAGCAAGAGCTGAGCGAACTTTACCTAGAGTCGAGCCGCGCTGAGTGGATTTACGCAAATTTTATAACACACGACACCTCGGCGTTATCTGCCGAGGTTAATCGTAAAATGACAGAGTCGGTCGTACGTTTAGCTAATCAGGCAGCCCAATTTGACGACTTAGCGCTGGATTACGATGCACGTCGCAAGCTTAATAAACTTAAACTCGCGCTTACGTTACCCGCTCCACAGGACGCTGAAAAAACAGCTCAGCTTTCAACTATTGTGGCAGAGCTAGGTGGTTTATACGGTAAAGGTAAATATTGTAAAGACGATGGCAGCTGTTTAAGCCTTGGTGATATGACCGCAAAAATGGCCACCAGCCGTGATTACAACGAGCTACTTGATTTATGGCAAGGGTGGCGTCAGATTTCAAAACCTATGCGCCCACTATACGAGCAACAAGTAACCCTAACAAACGAAGGCGCTAGAGAGCTAGGTTATGCAGATACCGGCGCAATGTGGCGCAGCAAGTACGATATGCCCGCCGATGACTTTACAACCGAGCTTGACCGCATTTGGGGGCAAGTAAAACCACTATATAACTCCCTACACTGCCATGTACGTGCTAAATTAGGTGAAAAATACGGCACCGACAAAGTGCCACAAGATGAGCCTATTCCTGCGCATTTATTAGGAAATATGTGGGCACAAGCATGGGGTAACATTTACGATGTAGTCGCGCCAGAAAACGCCGATCCGGGTTACGATGTTACCGAGCTATTAGCTAAAAATAATTACGACGAGCTTAAAATGGTAAAAGGGGCTGAAACCTTTTTTACCTCAATGGGATTTGAGCCACTGCCAGAGACCTTTTATGAGCGCTCACTGTTTGTAAAACCAAAAGACAGAGATGTGCAGTGTCATGCCTCAGCTTGGAATATAGATAGCAAAGACGATTTACGTATTAAAATGTGTATTCAACGCACCGGCGAAGAGTTTTCTGTTATTCACCATGAGCTAGGGCACAATTTTTATCAGCGAGCTTACAACAAACAGCCGTTATTTTATCAAGAAAGTGCCAACGATGGTTTTCACGAAGCCATTGGCGACACCATCGCTCTTTCGGTTACACCGGGTTACTTAAAGGAAATTGGCTTACTAGAGCAAGTACCTGATGAGTCAAAAGACATTGGCTTACTAATGAAAATGGCGCTAGATAAAGTCGCCTTTGTGCCCTTTAGCTTAATGGTTGATCAATGGCGCTGGCAGGTATTTTCAGGGCAAGTAAAGCCACAAGATTATAATAAAGCATGGTGGGAACTACGTGAAAAATACCAAGGTGTGAAAGCGCCTATTGCACGTAGCGAAGATGACTTTGACCCTGGTGCTAAATACCACGTACCAGGCAACACTCCTTATACACGTTACTTTTTAGCGCATATTTTACAGTTTGAATTTCACCGTAGTTTATGTGAAATCGCCGGTAACGATAAAGCTATTCATCGCTGCTCTATTTATAACTCAAAAGAAGCAGGCGAAAAACTAAACGCAATGCTTGAAATGGGCTCATCTCGCCCATGGCAAGAAGCCCTTGAAACGATTACAGGCAAACCGCAAATGGATGCAACCGCCATGCTTGATTACTTTGCACCGCTGCAACGCTATTTAGATGAGCAAAACAAAGGCCGTAATTGCGGCTGGTAATATAATTAAGCTCAAACATTAAAAACAACAAAGCCCGCTCAAATGAGCGGGCTTTTTATTCATATTCTAATTTTTAGTTAAATTAGAACTGTAAGCTTAGATTTGCGAAGTAAGCATCGTAATCAGAATCATCCCAGTTATTGCCGTAACCTGCTTCTAAACCAACATTATTATTGAAGAAGTGTTGAGCACCAAAAGTGTAATCATCGTTCTTGTTAACTGTCACAAATACTGATGTTGCTTTACTGAAATAGTAGTTAGATGCTAATTCCCAGTTACTTGAACCGCCATCAACATCTTCAAACTTACCTTCAACAGTTAAGTAGTTACCTTGCTGTAAATCAACAAAGTACTTTGCTGCTACTGCACGGTAGTCAAACTCATCATCTGCTGTTACTGTAAAGCCGATATAATCAGTGCTGTTTAGTTCGTGGTTATATGCTAGGTCAAACACAAACTGATTGTCAGCATCTTCTACATCTACAAACGTTGCTTTTAATACAAGGTTTGGGTTAAAAAAGTAACCAGCAGAAAGTTCAATTACGTCTGTGCTTGAGCCAAAATCCGTATCGAAATTATTGTACTGTGCACCTAATACGAAATCTTGTACAAAATACTCACCGCCAATGTTAGTAACATCTACAAAATCATTATCACTGTATGAACCATAAACATTTGTTTGCTTATTGATGTACTTAAATTGATCGTAAGGACCTAATGTCGCTTTTGGAGAGAAATAATAAATTGAGTCAACACTTACAGTGTCATCACCATCTACATCCACGTATCCTACATGGCTGATTGATTGGTAAGTATCCGCAGCCATTGCAGTGGTTGCAGCGCTTGATAATAAAATGCTCGAAATGATAACGGCTAATTTTTTCATTTTTAATTCCCTATAAATCTTATTGTCTATGCTTAGGCTCTCTAGCCAAAGTCGGGGCGCATCCTAACAGTATAAAATGAACAAAAAATGAATGAGCGAACAAATTAAACTCTATACTAGCCACTCACATTGTTAACAGTTTCGAATAAATGTAAATATAAAATGCACCTTAAATCTATCAAAGAGTTATGTGTCATCATTTAAACCTAAAAAGTAACAATTAAGGTACAAACTATCGCTAAACTGAATCCAACTTAACTATTCGATAAATCTCACCAATGTAACTTTCTTCAGTTATATTTTTTTCATTTTTTAAAAAATTATTTTTAATTTTAAAAATTAACTTAGATGAGCAGAGCAAAAGCCGTAATTGCACTTGATAATACTTTTATTACGGTTTATTTAAGTTAAAAACAACAAAGCCCACTATAGTAGCGGGCTTTTTGCTTTTAATTAAGTACAGGGCTTAATTAAAACTGAAAACGCATGTTTGCAAAGTATGCATCGTTATCAGAGTCATCTGCATTGTTCTCGTAACCTACTTTAAGACCAATGTTTTTATTAATGAAGTGCTGAGCACCAAAGCTGTATGTATCTTGCTTGTTGTAGTTAGCAAATACCGAGGTTGCTTTTGAGAAGTAGTAGTTAGTTTCTGCTACCCACTGGTTTTCTGCATCCTCAATGCTCTCGTATTTACCTTCAAACGTTAAAAAATTACCTTGTTGTAAGTCAATAAAGTATTTAGCTGCAACGGCGCGGTAATCAAAATCGTCATCTGCAGTAAGTGTTACACCTACGTAGTCTGTGCTGTTTAGCATGTGGTTGTATGCTAAATCAAATAATGCAAAGTCATCACCGTCTTTGTTTTCAACAAGTGTTACTTTTGCTAGTAAGTCAGGGTTGAAAAAGTAACCACCGGTTAGTTTGTAAAGTTCACCGTTAGAGCCCGTGTCTGGGTCAAGGTTTTCGTAAGAAGCACCTACTAAAAATTCATTAATGAAGTACTCACCACCAACATTCGTTAAATCGCCAAAGTCGTCATCAGCGTAGCTGCCGTATACGTTAGTTTGCTTATTGATGTATTCAAACTGATCGTACGGACCTAACGTTTTTTTAGGAGAAAGATAGTAGATAGAGTCTACAGCAACGGTATCGTTGTTATCGCTATCTTTATAGCTTAAATTACTGATTGAATTGTAGCTGTCTGCAGCAGCCGCAGTGCTAGATAATAAAATGCTTGAAATAATAACTGCTAATTTTTTCATTGTAAGACTTCCCTTTGTGCATTGCTTTTATGCTTTAGCTCATTGACTAAAGTGGGAACATGCTAACGCTGGGAAACTGAATGAAAACTTAATTAACTAATTGTATTTATTAAGTTAATTGTAAGGAGATGTAAGAAACTGTAAATTTAAAGTAGTTGCAACATATAGTCAACAACTACTTAAAACATGTGCATTATTTAAAGTGCATGCTGGCTAATTACACGATAAACCTCATTAATATTATCGCCCGATTTAAATTCTTTACTAATAGGCGTTGGATCTGACCCTATCCAAATTTTAAGCTCGGCGTCTAAGTCAAAATGCCCTGCACTTTCTTTACTAAACTTAGTAATTTTAGAGTAAGCAATACTCACCATTTCCATTTTAGAGCCGGTCATACCTTGCTTATCAATTAAAATTAAACGCTTATTAGTAAAAATAAACATATCGCGAATCACCTTATAGGCTTTTTCTACTTGTTCGCCATCTATTAGCGTATTGGCAAGCACTTTTTCTAAATCAGAATCATCTACTTCGCTTGCGTTACCCATTAAACCACTGAGTAGTCCCATTATACTTTCTCCTGCTTAAATATTTGATTTTCTAATGTGTGGCCATTTACCAACTGCCTATATTGCCAATTTTGCTGATGGCAAAAGTTTAATAAAGCAATATCAAGTGGCTCACCGATTGGTTGGTACTCAATCACGTATTCTTTGTGTTGGCTCATATACACACGGCTTACACCAGCTAACGCTTGTAGTTGCTGCTCAACATTTTGATACGCCTCGCTGAGCATTAAGGTATAAAAGTGTGTATCGGTATTATTCTCTTTAGTTTGATGCTCACTCAGAATGCCTTGATCTAAATGCAAAACTTGCGAGCATAGGCGCTCAAGCTCTGTTAAATCGTGCGAGCTTAAAATAAAGGTGGCCTCGCTACTTAAGCTTGATACCAGCTCGCGCACCTCTCTGGCATGAATAGGGTCAAGCCCTGCTGTGGCCTCATCAAGCATCACTATTTTTGGCGCGCCAATCAACGCTTGCGCTATGGTTACCCGTTTTCGCATACCATGAGATAAATCGCCCGCACGCTGTTTAGCGACTTCTTTTAAGCCAACTAAATCAAGTACGCGCAGCGCTTCATTATGGCTTTGTTTAGCACCCATACCTTGTAACTTGCCATAAAACGCCAGTTGCTTATCTATATTAAAACGTGGATCTAACTGCGCATCTTGTGGCAATGCACTCACTTGGTTAAACAATGCAGCGCTTCCAGGCTTATGTCCTAAAATACTCAGCTCACCATGGCTTGGGTTAATATAGCCGCACAATAAACTAAATAATGTGGTTTTACCGGCACCATTGGGGCCCACTAGCGCAACTGGCGCACCTTTACTAATTTCAAAGTTCACATTATTAAGTGCTTGCTTTGCGCCATACGATTTACTCAAGCCGCTGGCTTTTATTAATAAGCTCATAGCGAACTCCTTGTAAATATTTTATGTGCAATAGCGATAAATACAGCGCTTTGTATAAGTGGTACACCTAATGCGCTTAATAAAGGTAAGTTTTGTCCCGCTAATAACTCAGAGTTAACACCTGGGAATATATAATCGAGCGCATTTAAAGCCGGTACCTGCCATGCCAATATTCCTACAACAATGCCACCACCAGCAAAATATAAAATAGCCAATACAATGGCTAAACGTGATGAGCGAGCAAAAGTATTTATTAAACACATTAGTGCGACAAATGGGCTAAGCACTATTACCATGACCATAAAAATAGAAAGTGCGCGCATAAAGCCGCCCATTAACAAGCTGGGATCTCTATAACCAAGCACACCTAGTGTGGCAACAAGGGTTATAGCTAATAAACACGCCAATACACCAAGTTGCCCTAAAAAACGGCCAAATAAAATTTCAAAGCGCGTAGCGCGCAGCGATATAAACCTTAGCGTGCCACGCTCTCTATCGCCAACGGTTTGATCGCTTGATATAAAAATAGCAAACAGCGGAAAGCTATACAAAGCAACCAGCCAGTACATAGCAAATTCGGCTTCAGGCCAATCAAGTAACTTACTTAGGCCAATGCTGCCTGAAATATCGCGCACCATTTGTTCAAAATCAGGTGCACTAATAATGCTAACTGCTTGCCCTATTGGGTAGCGCAATATTAATAACCAAACTAGCGCAAAAGCGGCCATAGCAATTAAGCCGCGTTTAGTTAAAAACATACGTACTAGCTCAAAGCCCGCTATTTGGGTTAATCGCCCTATGTTTAGTAATGATGATGTTGCCATTGGCTTTCCTTAATGACGTTGCTCATGCTTTAAAATTAAGCGTAATATAACCACAGTAAGTGTAAACACCTTGAATTACCAGCAAAAAAAAGCTCACCTTAAGTGAGCTTTGTAACAAACCATTTAAATGTAACAGGCCAAACTCTGTTTATTTTGGCCAAATTTTATAAATGCTGCTGATATACTTTAAGCGCTTGGCTTAAGTCGTTAATTAAATCATCAACGTCTTCAAGGCCAATATGTAAGCGGATCACTGGGCCTAAATCCCAACCGGTTTTAGAGCGAAGCCCTTTCATGGTTAAATTAGCCGTCACTAGGCTTTCAAAACCGCCCCACGAAAAACCCATCTTAATATGCTCAAGGCTATCTAAAAATGCATCTATAGCTTTTTGGTTACCGGTTTTCATTACAAATGAGAACAACCCATTGCTGCCATCAAAGTCGCGCTTAAAAAATTCATGCCCAGGGCAGGTTTCAAATGCAGGGTGGCGAATATGATCAACTAACTCATGTTGCTCAAGCCATTTTGCCACCTCTATAGCCGCCTTTTCGTGTTGGTTTAAACGCACCGCCATTGTACGTAAACCTCTAAGCGCTAAATAAGCATCATCGGCACTAGTGCACTGCCCTAATAAATACGACTGTTCTCGCAAAATTGGCCAGTACTTTTTATTTGCCACTGCGACACCCATCATTACATCAGAATGGCCAACAATGTACTTAGTTGCTGCTTGAATACTAATATCCACGCCGTGCTCAAGTGGGCGGTAATGCAAGCCATTGCCGTAGGTGTTATCTAGCATGGTCATAATATTATGCTCATTGGCTACTTTAACCATAGCAGGCACATCTTGTATTTCCATGGTAATAGAACCTGGCGATTCTAAAAATAGCACCTTTGTGTTTGGCTGAATATACTCTTTAATACCCGCGCCTATTGTCGGGGGGTAATACGTGGTTGTTACCCCAAGGCCTGCTAAAATTTTATCGCAAAAATCACGCGTTGGTTCATACACGTTATCAACCATTAATATGTGATCGCCCGCTTTTACAAACGACAATAACGCTTGGCTTATTGCCGCTGCACCGCATGGGTAAAGCGCGCAGCCTTCGCCGCCCTCAAGCTCAGTAATCGCTTCTTGCAGGGAAAAATGCGTACTTGTGCCACGCCGACCATAAAATAAAGTTTTATCGCCGCGGGTTTTAGCCGCGTTTTTTAAATCGGCCACGCTATCAAATACAATCGTAGAGGCACGTTGCACCACAGGATTTACTACACCATGGGTATAGGCTTTTTTACGCCCTGATGACACTAACTGCGTGTTTTTATTTTTGCTCGACATTATTAATCCTTAAACCTTATTTGTAAGCCATTGTTCAATTAAAAAGCGCGAAATTGAATCGACCCGCGGGAGTTTATAATGATCGCCTTCATCGCCCATATTGCCAAACGCCCTCACTTCTTCGCGAGTAAACCATTTAGCATCGTCTAATTCGTCTTTATCTACGTTTATTTGTTCAGTTTTAGCCTCTGCAATAAAACCTAGCATAATAGATGAAGGAAAAGGCCATGGCTGAGAAGCAATGTAACGTACATTTTCAACATCAACGCCCGCCTCTTCTTTTACTTCACGCGCTACAGCTTGCTCTAGTGTTTCACCTGGGTCTACAAAACCCGCCAATGACGAATACATGCCTTGTTGCCATATTGCTTGGCGACCCAATAAACAGCGCTCTACGCCATCTTCAAATACTTTAGTAACCACCATTATTACGGCCGGATCGGTTCGTGGGAATGTAGGGTGTTTACAGTGCTCGTTTTCACATAGGCGTGAGTGCCCTGCCTCTACTAATGTATTTTTACTGCCACAACGCCCACAAAAACTATGCGTTGCATGCCAATAGCATAAACCGCGGGCTAAAGCGGCTATAGAGCCATCTTGTATATCAAGCAGAGGGCCATATTGACGTATATCAATAAACTGTGCGTCGCCTATAACGTGATTGAGTTCGTCGTCGTGTATAGCTGAAACATCTAATGCAAACACACCTTGTTGCTCGGTATTTGAGCCTAAATAAATAGCGTTTGATAAATCTAAATGGGCAATTTGCTGATACGTTAAGTAGCACACCTGAGCGGGGTCTTTATAAAGCAAAGTGTGGTTATTATTCACCAAAAGCCACTTACTTTGTGCCGACATTTGTGCGTTTAACCACGCAGCGTTTTTACGAAAATTAGACCCGCGGTCCAAAGGCATGTCGCTGTAATAAAGCATGTGAGTCCTCAATAACATGGTATGTCGTAAAATTACCATAACCGCTAAGTAAACCCAATTTATTACAGTAATAAAAAAAGCCTATATTAGCTTTATAGGCTCTTTATTAAAAACTCTCATGTTGCAGGCACTTAGCTGCTATATTTCACGCTTTAAAGTAGCAAATTGTCATCAATTAAGTGAAACTGCTCAGCACTTTGTTTAAGCACCTCAGCGGTTAACTTATCGGCGCCGTACACATCGCATGGTACATTGTATTGATTTTTTAAATGCCCGAGCAATAAAGCAAAGTCGCCATCACCAGAGAGTAAAATAACTTTATCGAGGTTTTTACCTTGCTCTAGCATATCTATGGTTATGCCTACATCCCAATCCCCTTTTGCGCTGCCGTCACGGCGCTGAATAAACGGCTTTAGTTTTACCTCAAAGCCAATAGCACGCAAAATATTTTGAAACTGGTTTTGTTTTTCGTCACCACGGTGAATAGCATACGCGAACGCGCACTCTATTGAGTATTGCTGTTTCATAAGCGCCCAAAATGCATTGTAATCAAAGTTTTTACGGTAACTTTCGCGGCACGTGTAATAAATATTTTGTACATCAACAAAAATACCGACTCGTGGCTTACTAGTTTGCTGATCGTTTTGTAAAGTCATTTGTTTCCTTAAGTACTCACAATTCAGCGTAGCTGAAATAAATAGCTATTAACGAGTGAGCCTTGCAATTTTGTTTTAAGTAACCTAAATTGGTTACTTAATTAAATGTAACCAAATTTGGTTACCTGGTTTTATGTAACTGCATTAAGTTACTTTTTGGATTTTTATGATTGGTGTGATCAGCGGCGATATAATTAAATCGCAAAAAATACCTAAGCAACAATACGATGACATGCTTTATCAGTTAGCGCAAAGTTTGCGTGCAAATTGTGACAAATCATCATTGTGGACCATGTACCGAGGCGATGCCTTTCAGCTACAAATAAACCAAAGTGAGCAATTAATAAAAACCGCTATTATTATTTATTTGCATTTAAAGTCGGCAGGTTATGAGCTACGCCAAAGCATGGCCTTAGGCGAGGTAGATAACCCACGCAGTGATATAAAAACAGCCACCGGCTCGGCCTTTGTGCTCTCTGGGCAAGGCCTTGATAAAATAGCCAACCAGCGCTTTACTTTACAGGTAGCAAAGCACAGCCTAGATGAAGGCTTTAGCCTTAACCTTGCCTTTGTAGATACTTTGCTTAGCAAAATAACGCAAAAACAAGCTAATGCGCTATACGTGTATTTAACTCAAGCCGATAACAGCCATGCAGCTTTATCAAAAGAGCTCAATACCAGTCGCGAAAACGTGACTAAGTTATTAAACCTAGCAAATTATCAGCTAATAGAGCGCTTTATAATACATGCTAAGCAGGTCATAACCACGATTTCAAAAGGAAGTGAGTAATGGGGTTTTCGTTATTATTAGTGGCATTGATTATAGGCCACCTAGTCAGTGACTTTTTTTTACAACCAATGAGCTGGGTAAACGATAGAAACACCCATCACTTTAAAGCTAAAAAACTTTACCTGCATGTATTAGTTCACGGTGTGGTGAGCGCCATTATTTTAGCGCTTTGGGAGTATAGCTATGGCTGGCAACAACTAAGTACCGTGTTATTTTCCACAGTGGCAATTATGCTTAGCCACTACCTAATAGATATTGCTAAGTCTTACTCAAATAAAGGGGTTGTGCCCTTTTTACTCGACCAAATAGCGCATATAACGGTAATAATAACACTGTGTATTTATATAACTGATAACCAAAGTTTAATTGCGTACGTAAGCGCACTTGCCACTAACCCGAAAGTACTTTGGGTTGTATGCGGATATTTAATTATATTAAGCCCAAGCGCCGTATTTATAAGAATGATGCTTGAAAGGCTCACCGCTAACTTTTCTAGCGAAGGGAGTTTGCCACTGGCCGGACAAAGCATTGGTATGCTAGAGCGCGTATTAATGCTGAGCTTTATATTACTTGATCAATTTGCGGGGCTTGGCTTTTTGCTTGCAGCCAAGTCGGTATTTAGGTTTGGTGATTTAAGTGCCAGTAAAGATAAAAAGCTCACCGAGTACGTTATGCTTGGTACCTTATTAAGTGTAAGTGTTACCTTGTTTGTAGGTTTAGCCGTTAATTCGTTGATTCGTTGATTCGTTGATTCGTTGATTCGTTGATTCGTTGATTCGTTGATTCGGTAAGTGTAAATTTCAGATAATAAAAAACGCGCTACTTCTTTTAAAAGGTAGCGCGTTTTTTTATTGGCGTTTAATTAAAGGCCAATACAATCATTAATAATGATTAATCGTTATTATTTGCACGACGACGGCGTTGGCCATTACCGCCCACTGATTGACGCTTTGCCCATGGGTTTTGTGCATTATCATCGGTTTTAGCCGCTGGTTTTTTAGAGCCACCACGGCGAGGTCCTGTACCGTTGCCGCCATTGTTAGGCTTTTTACCGTTCGGCTTATCAGACTTAGGTTTGTTAAACGGCTGCTTTGCTTTTTTAGGCTTTTTAGGTTTAATTGGACGCGCATCTAATGCGCGCTCAGGTACGGGGCTAGTTGGTTCAAACCCAGGCTCTTCAGCGCGAGGGATAAGCTCACCAATAAAACGTTCAATACCGTATAAGTCAGCAGCGTCATCGGCTGTTACAAATGAAATAGCATGCCCAGATGCACCAGCACGGCCTGTACGACCAATACGGTGCACATAATCTTCGTATACATTTGGTAAGTCGTAGTTAACCACATGCGGTAGTTCAACAATATCTAGACCACGTGCCACTATATCAGTCGCTACAAGTACACGTACTTCACCGCTTTTAAAGCCATCTAATGCTTTTACACGGGCACCTTGTGATTTATTACCATGAATAGCAGCGCCTGCAATGTCGTCACGCTCGAGTTGTTTAACTAAACGGTTAGCACCGTGCTTAGTACGGCTAAACACTAATACTTGTTGCCAATCGTTGCTACGAATTAAATGGCTTAACAAAGCTGTTTTACGCGATTTATCAACCGCATAAACGCTTTGCGTTACGCTTTTAGCCGTGGTGTTTTTTGCCGCAACTGATATTTCAACAGGGTCATTAATTAGCCCTTTTGCTAACGCACGAATATCATCTGAAAACGTGGCCGAAAACATTAAGTTTTGGCGTTTAGGTGGCATTTTAGCAATCAGGCGTTTAATGTCGTGAATAAACCCCATATCAAGCATGCGGTCGGCTTCATCAAGTACCAGTACTTCAACGCTATCAAACTTAACTGCGTTTTGATTATGTAAATCAATTAAACGCCCTGGCGTTGCCACTAAAATATCAACCCCTTTACGAAGGCGCTGCATTTGTGGGTTTATTTTTACGCCGCCGTACACTACAAACGAACTTACATCAGAGTGCTTAGCGTATTCTTCAACGTTTTCGCTTACCTGCAAAGCCAGCTCGCGCGTAGGCGCTAAAATAAGGGCACGTACGTGGTTGCTTTTTGCTTTATTGCCTTTAGATAACAGCTCAATTAGCGGTAACGTAAAACCGGCGGTTTTACCTGTACCTGTTTGTGCGGCCGCCATTACATCGCGACGTTCAATAATTGCAGGAATTGCTTGAGCCTGAATAGGCGTTGGCGTTTCATAGCCCTTTTCTAAAACCGCGTTAACTAAAGACTGTGATAAACCTAAACCATCAAAACTCATAAAATCTCTCAATAAAATAAAGGCCAAACCGGCCAAGGGCGCATTATACGCAACTAACTTAGAAATGCATGGAAATATTCACTTTGCCAAATAAGCTCCTATCGCAAAAAAGCGAATAGCAATACAAAACAGCACGATGGCATTAAAGCAGGCACGTTTTTATTAAATTAAAATATGTACTACCTAGGGGCGATTAAATCGCAGCGGGGGGATAACCCAATGGGTTATGTAAAACAACAAAAGCGGCTAAAAAGCCGCTTTTGAATAGATGCCATTTAAAAAGCAGCTATTATTTAACGCCTAGCTCGCGTAAACGCTCTTGTAGGTAGCTGTCTGCAGTGTAGCGCTCAGAAAGCACAACATCAGGACGTGGGTGTAAAAACAGCGGTAAAGAAATACGCGACTTAGTCGACGCTTTACCCGTTGGGTTAATTACACGGTGAATAGTCGATGGGAAGTACCCGCCCGACGCTTCTTGTAACATGTCACCAATATTAATAATTAAGCTACCAAAGTCACATGGCACATCTAACCAACCGCCATCAGTTTTTTGAACTTGCAGGCCTGGCTCGTTTGATGCCGGTAACACTGTTAATAAGTTAATGTCACCATGTGCTGCAGCGCGAATTGCACCTGGCTCTTCATCACCTGTCATTGGCGGGTAATGTAAAATACGTAACAATGTTTGCTCAGAATCAGCAATCATGTCTTTTAAATCGATAGAAAACTTAGCACGTACATCGGCTGGTGCCTCTGCTTGAACCCAGCTTAAAAGCGTTGCTGCAAATTCGTTAGCTAAGCGGTAGTACTCACGTACGTCGGCTTCAAGCTCTGCAGGCACGCGACCTTTAGGGTAAACATGAAAGTACTCTTTAATGTCTTTAACTGTAAAGCCTTTAGCTACCTCAGAGACAGAAGGCGGGAAATAACCGTCTTGTGTTTCTTTAGAAAATAAAAAGTCGTGCTTTTGCTCTGAATTAAAAAAGTCTTGCCATTTTTCGTAAATAGACTCAACTAAAGATTGCGGGATTGGGTGATTTTTTAATACACCAAAACCGGTGTTTCTTAACGATTCAACAAATTGAGCAGCCGCATCGGGAGCTTTATAATCAACAGTAGGTAATTGCATTGTACGTTCCAGTGAATAGGTTGTAAGAACAGTGCCGCTTTAAATATAGCTAATATGCCAAAATAAAGTAGCAAAGCCTTAATTATAGCGCTGTGCGAGGATAGACAAACCACCCCAAAAACATAAGGACAAATGTCCGCAAGGTGAATTAGTGAACAACTTACTTGATCGAGATCAAAGTATAAAAAACATTGAAATTGCACTCATTAGTGCTTATATCTTATCTATTATTGTAATGTATTTTCATGAAACACTAAGGCTCTTCTATGCGACAAAAAGTATCTTTTAAAAGCGGCGATTTAGAACTGGCAGGCCAGCTTGAGCGCCCAGCAGGAGATGTAAAGTTTTATGCTTTATTTGCACACTGCTTTACCTGTGGTAAAGATATTGCTGCCGCCACACGAATAAGCCGCGCCCTTACCCAACAAGGTATAGCCGTACTGCGCTTTGATTTTACCGGTCTTGGTAATAGTGACGGCGACTTCGCAAATAGTAACTTTTCATCCAATATTCAAGATTTAGTGGCCGCAGCCGATCACTTGCGCACACACTTTGACGCACCACAACTGTTAATTGGCCACAGCTTAGGCGGCGCTGCCGTACTGGCTGCTGCAGAGCATATTCCTGAAGTATCGGCTATTACAACCATTGGCGCCCCTTCAGATGCAAAACATGTTGCACATAACTTTGAAGCCCACTTAGATGAAATTAACGCTGCAGGCGAGGCAAAAGTGAGCTTAGCTGGGCGCGAATTTACCATAAAAAAACAGTTTGTAGAGGATATAGCAAAGTACGACCGTAGCCACATAGGAAAATTAAAACGCGCGCTTTTAGTTATGCACTCCCCTGTTGATACCACGGTTAATATTTCAGAAGCCGAGAAAATCTACGCATCTGCCAAGCACCCTAAAAGCTTTATCAGCCTCGATAACGCCGACCACCTGTTAAGCAATAAAGACGATGCCGAGTACGCAGCCACGCTCATTGCTAATTGGGCAAACCGCTACGTTAAGTATGAGCAAAGTAACTACAGCGCAAAATTAGAAAACGGCAAAGTACTGGTTGAAGAAAAAGACCACATATTTACTCAGCACGTAAGTACTAAAGATCATACATGGCTTGCAGATGAGCCATTAAAGGTAGGGGGCAGTAATTTAGGCCCCGATCCATACGACCATATACTCGCAGGCTTAGGCGCATGCACCTCAATGACATTGCGTATGTATGCAACCTTAAAAAAGCTGCCGCTTGACCATGTAAAAGTAGAACTTGAACACACCCGCGACTACTACCAAGATTGCGACAACGGCGAATGCACGCAAAACCTAGAGGCCATTACTCGTAAAATTACCCTACGCGGCGACTTAACTGAAGCACAGCGCCAACGCCTACTAGAAATAGCCGATAAATGCCCAGTGCATAAAACCCTGCATAACAGCCCAATTGTAGTAAGTGAACTAGTTGAGTAACTAAAACAAAAATAGCGCAGCTATGGCTGCGCTATTTACTAGGGCCTGTTTACCTTTCGAGGTTGAATTTACAGCAGTCTGTTTGGTATTTAGGCAAGGCAGAGCCTATGTAGTGTGGTTCTTCCCCATAAATAGGCGATAACGACGTATAAATGCCAAACAGGCGCTGCCCAAAGGGTTCTGCCCAGGGGCCATTTACTCTTTGTTGCCTACATGGATGTAGGTAAGGGCGTGAGCAGGACGCGGAAGCTTTACTCGGTTTTTACTTAGCCCACTAGGTTACAATCCTCACGCCGCGATTTAATCGCGCCTAGATTGACCAAATTTCAATCCACAAAGATCAACCCGCCCTAGT